>SXIK01000170.1 GCA_005772855.1 Planctomycetia bacterium
ACGAGCTACCGGACTGCTCTACCCCGCGAAATGTTGGTCGGAATTGCCTCCGAGCATTGCTGGCTTTTTCAGCCCCGGTTCAGCCCCGGCCACTCGAAGACGGGCGTATCTTAAGGCCAGTTGCCTGGATGTCAACCTTCTCCTTGGGCTTCTCGCATTACAGGCCTCCGACGGGACCATCGAGTCTATATGAAAACTTCACAGTAGCCTAATCCTGGCTTCACTCGCCGTGTCTACAGTCCCCTTTCAAATTGCCTCCGAGGAAAGCCTTGGCAAGAGGCGTCAGTTTTCTTGGTGTTCAGTACAAAGGAATTCTCTACCCATGTGGCAAGCAAGACGTCTTGGTTGGTGCTCTGTTTTGAACCTCTGCCTTGCCACCCTGGCGCTCACGAGCTGCACCCCCGGCCCCTCTGGGTCCGGCGGTAAAGCAAAGAAGAGTATCCAGAATCGCGGCTCAGACACCATGATCGAGGTTGCACAGGCGTGGTCCGAGGCCTACCACGAGGCCAACATTGAAGTCTCCGGCGGAGGCTCGGGCGTGGGAATCTCGAGCCTGATCAGCGGCGTCGTCGAAATCGCCAACTCGAGCCGCCCCATGTCCGAGAAGGAAACGAAGGAAGCCAAACAGCGGACCGGGAAGACTCCCGTCCTGTTTGAAGTCGGGTACGACGCCCTGGCGGTATACGTTCACAAGGACAACCCGCTGGAGGAGCTGACCCTGGATCAGCTAAAAGAGATCTACCGAGACGGCGGGAAAGTTAATTCGTGGTCGGACCTCGGGGTCAGTGTGCCTGGCTGCCTGGACGGCAAGATCGTGATCGTCAGCCGGCAAAACAACTCGGGAACGTACGAGTACTTCCGCGAGCACGTGCTCGGCAAGGACGGTAATTTCAAGCTCGGAACTCTGGATCAGAGCGGGTCGAAGGATGTGGTGGCGCTTGTGGGCAAGACCCCCTGCGCGATCGGATACAGCGGCATGGGATACAAGGTCCCCGGTGTCAAGTTCGTCAAGGTGAAGGGCAAGGACGGGGGTGGGGTCCTTCCTTCCATTTCGGCGGTGCATGACAGCTCTTATCCCATTTCGCGGCCGCTCTACATGTATACACTGGGCTCTCCAGAAGACCAGGTGAAGGAGTACATCGATTGGATTCGCTCCAACGCTGGACAGGGCGTTCTGGAGAAGGTCGGTTACGTTCCGCTCAAGCCGGAGCACCGCAGCAAGGCAGCCGGCAACGCGGGAACGCATTGATAACCCTTCGAGCGGAGTACCGATGAACTGGCGCCGCATTGGGGAAAGTGCCATGGAGTCGTTGATTCGACTCTGTGGCGTGAGCGCCGTCCTGTTTGTGTTTGGAATTCTTATCTTTGTGTTTCGCGAAGGCCAGGACTTCATGTTCAACCGCCTGGACTTCGGGGAGTTCTTCACGCAGATCGCCTGGCGACCAACAGCAGAGCCGCCGACCTACGGAGCTCTGGCGCTGATCAGTGGGACCGTGGGAGTGACGCTCGTGGCCATGGCGCTTGCGATCCCCTTCGGCCTGGGCACTGCCGTGTTTCTCAGCGAGTTCTGCTCCTGGAGGTGGAAAGAGGCGCTCAAGATTACCATCGAGCTTCTCGCCGCGATTCCATCGGTCGTGTGGGGCTTCATAGGGATCACGCTCATGAACGAGTTGGTGATCTACATTACGCACGTTCCCGTCGGGGTCAACGTGCTCAACGCCGGGATCATCCTTGCTCTCATGAGCGTCCCGATCATCGTCTCGATCGGCGAGGATGCCCTGAAAGCCGTGCCCGACGGTTATCGTGAAGCTGCGGAGGCCCTTGGGGCCACACGCTGGGAGGTCGTCTACAAGGTCCTCTTTCCAGCTGCGAAGAACGGTCTTCTTGCTGCTGTGCTGCTGGGCGTGGGGCGGGCAGTCGGAGAGACCATGGCCGTGCTCATGGCCACGGGACACTCCATTCGCCTGATATTCGATGGCCAGGCCCCCTTCTTCCACCCCCTGTACCCCGGCCGAACACTCACGGCAACCATTGCGGCCGAGCTCGGCGAGACCTCGAAGGGGTCGGACCACTACCAGGTGCTCTTCGTGATCGGATTGCTGCTCTTCGTCATAACCTTCGTGATCAACTTCTCCGCGGACTTGATCGTTCGTGGCATTCGGAAGGAGTAAACTCATGTTCAAAGAGACTCCCTGGGTGCGAAGGAAGTTTGCCGTGGAGCGTTTGGTGGCATCGCTCTTTGCACTCATGGCCGCGGCCATGATCGTTCCGCTCCTCCTGGTCGTGGCGCACTTGTTCTGGCAGGCATGGCCGTCCTTGAGCTGGGAGTTCATCTCCGCGTTCCCCAGAAACAACCTGAAGGAGGGGGGAATCTACCCGGCGATTTACGGCACGTTTCTCATGGTGGCGATTTCCCTCGCAATCACAGCCCCGATAGGAATCCTGGCGGCTGTTTACCTGAACGAGTATGCCAGGGACAGCTGGTTCACAAGAATCGTCAACCTTGCCGTCGTGAACCTGGCGGGAGTGCCCAGCATCGTGCATGCGCTCTTCGGGGTCGGGGCATTTGTCTGGATCACGGGCAGGCCCTGTATCTTGGCGGCTTCCATGACCCTCGGTATCATGACCCTGCCGGTCATCATCGCCAGCACGAAACAGTCGCTCGCAGCCGTTCCCATGGCTTTCCGCGAGGCGTGCTGGAACGTGGGCGCGTCGCGCTGGCAGACGATACGCACCATCGTCTTGCCCAACTCCATCAGCGGCATTCTGACCGGCGTGATCCTTCAGGTTTCTCGTGCGGCGGGAGAGACGGCCCCCATCCTCTTCACAGGAGCGGTCTTCTTTCGAAGAGAGCTCCCGCAGAGTCCACTCGATCAGAGCATGTCACTCTCAATGCACCTCTTCAGTATCGCCACGCAGGGTGGGCAAGTGCCTCTTTCCATTCAGTACGGTACGGCAGTGGTCCTTCTGGGGTTAGTCATGGCCTTCAACTTGGGCTCGATCGTGCTGCGAATCTACTTTCGAACCAGAAAGAAGTGGTGACACATGCACATGGAACGAGGCGTCGAGGTCACGGATCTCTCCATCTGGTATGGGCAGAAACTGGTGCTCAAGAACGTTAGCCTCTTTGCCAATCGAGGTGAGATCCTTGGGGTCATTGGACCGTCGAATTCGGGCAAGTCGAGCTTGCTCAAGTGCATCAACAGAACGCTGGAGTTCATCCCTCGCGCCCGAGTGGAGGGCTCCGTCCGGGTGGAAGGGCTCGACGTGAGCGCCTATTCGGCACACAGCCTGAGGCGCAAGGTCGGGATGGTGTTCCCTCTGCCTGTCGGCTTGCCCCTGTCGATTTACGAGAACGTCGCGTTTGCGCCGCGAATGGCTGGAATCCACCGAAAGGTGGTGCTCGACGAGCTCGT
Organism: Planctomycetia bacterium; assembly: GCA_005772855.1. Taxonomy (GTDB): domain Bacteria; phylum Planctomycetota; class UBA8108; order UBA8108; family SXIK01; genus SXIK01. The sequence goes on from SXIK01000170.1 coordinate 3,417, forward strand.
GGAGCGGTGCCTGCGCCAGTCAGCCCTCTGGGACGAGGTCAAGGACCGCCTCGGCATGCTGGGATCCAAGCTCTCGGGAGGGCAGCAGCAGCGTCTCACCATCGCAAGGGCCCTGTCCCACGAGCCCGAGGTGCTTTGTCTGGACGAGTTCTCGATTGCCGTCGACCCAGTCACAACGATGCGCATCGAGGATGTTCTCACCGACCTCAAGAAAAGCATCACGATCATCCTCGTCACCAACTTGGTTCAGCAGGCCAGGCGGTTGGCAGATAGAGTAGCGTTCATCAACGATGGCAAGCTCGTGGAGTTCGACTTGACGGACACAATCTACGGCGAGCACCCCCGTGAGAAACTCACCTTTGACTACGTGCGAGGTCACTTCGGATGATGGCGATGCCTCAGGAAACTTCCGGCGCTGTCCAGGAGACTTACAGTATTGAGACTCACAATCTGAGTCTGTGGTACGGCGATTTCCAGGCACTGCATGCCGTGAGCGTACGGATTCGGAGTGGGCTGATCACAAGCCTGATCGGGCCCTCCGGCTGCGGCAAGACGACGCTGCTTCGTTGCCTCAACCGCGTGAATGAGCGCTATGGCAACGTCACCACGACGGGTGACATCCGGGTCCTTGGAAAGAATATCTACGATGAAGACGTGTCTCTGGTGGAGCTTCGAAGATGCGTGGGCATGGTGTTTCAGCGCCCCAATCCGCTCCCGATCTCCATCTACGAGAACGTCGTATTCGGTCTGAGGATCCACACGCCCGCCGCACAGTTGTCACGATCTGTCCTCGATGAGGCGGTTGAAACATCGCTCAAGGAGGTTCTGCTCTGGGACGCGGTCAAGGACAAGCTAAAGAAGAGAGCCACCGGCTTGCAACTTGAGCAGCAGCAGAAGCTCTGCATCGCGCGCCTGATGCCACTGAAGCCTCAGGTGGTCCTCATGGATGAGCCATGCTCTGCGCTCGACGCAAGGGGCACCGAGGCCATCGAGGACTTGATGTCCATTCTGGGCAAGCGCTTCACCATCGTCATTGTGACGCACAACATGGCGCAGGCACGTCGGGCAAGCGAGGAGTGTATTTACATGTACATGGGAAAGATCGTGGAGCATGGAACCACACTGGATGTTTTTCTGAGGCCAAGAAACAAGGAGACGGAGAACTACGTCGAGGGACGTTACGGATAGGTCGAGCTTTCGACCGAATTCAGAAAAAATGAGCACCAAAAGAAAATTTGACGAGATGCTTGCGGGGTTAAAGGCCAAGGTCGTTGCGATGGGGGATCTGGCCCAGAGCATGATCCGCCTCTCCATGGGGGCGCTTGTGGACCGTAATGCATCCCTCATCGAGCGGGTGTTGACCAGCGAGGAGAGACTCGATAATTATCAGATCGAGATCGACAACGAGGCCGTCCGCCTCATGGCGCTACAGTCGCCGGTGGCTCAAGATCTCCGCTTCATTCTGATGGTCGCGCGTATCAACACGGAACTGGAGCGAATTGGGGACCTCTGCGTGAATCTCTGCGAGAGCACACAGCTGTTGCTCACCGAGCCGCCGCTAAAGCCCCTGGTCGACTTGCCAAAGATGGCGGCGACGGCGGAGCGAATGGTTCAAGAATCGCTCCAGTCGCTTCTCGACGGCTCGACCGACAGAGCGCTTCAGGTCATCAAGGCCGACGATGAGGTGGATGCCTTGAACGACCAGATCTTTCGGGAGCTACTGACGTACATGCTGAGTAATCCTGTGCACATCACCCGGGCACTCGCGTTGATACTCATGGCGCGGAATCTCGAGCGAATTGCTGACCATGCGACCAATATCGCCGAGGAAGTTGTATACCTCGTCAAGGGCGAGGACATCCGGCATCAGAACCCAGGAGGAGAGAGATCGAAGCTGCAGCTGTGAGGACGACTTCGGCCACTGGGCGGTGATTTCCGACTGGCCGAAGCGTAGACTCTGGCGACATGAATAGCAGTGCGAGGCGTTGGATCCTTACAGGTGCTGGTGTCGCCGTGTTGGTTGTTCTTGCCGCTCTTTACTCCGGTCGGGAGGCGTTACTCTTCGGCTGGAAATTGAGACAACTCTCACGCTGGAAAGACGGCGGTCATGTCTCAAGCACCAGTTCAAGGACCCTCCTGCCCGATGAGATCGTGAACCTTGAGAGGTGGTTCGTCGACCAGGGAATGCGAGTCGTTCCCCGCCTTCGAGCAGCGCTCGATTCCCCCGAGCTAGCTCGAAAGATAACGGCGCTGGAACTGCTGCAGAAGCTGGAGGAAAGGCCGCCGCCGGAGCGTCGGCTCGAGCCGTTCTGGCGCGCCTTTGAGGACCGGGACCAGGTCGAACGCTTTACGAGGGCCCCTCGAGACGTCATCGTGACAAGCCTGACTGGCGGAGTGCACGGAGGCGCGGGCTGGGGTGTGCTTCTGGCAGAGTCGGGTGCGGAGCACACCGTCATCTGGCGTGCGGAACCGCACCTCGTTGGCGATCGGAGAGTGGTGATTATCCGCAATGCCGCCCTTCGCGGCGAAGCCCGTCAGGACTTCCTGCGCGCACTGGCGCGGCACTTGTTTCGGCCGAGAATTGACCTGATCGAGGGCGTGGAGCCTCCAGGGGCGAGAGGCTTTGCCTGCAGATTCTTCGTCTCGGATTCTGCCGGGGAAGGCCTGTTCGTGAGTCAGGGAGGGATCCAGCTTTCCGGCTGGAGCTGGATCGATGAAGCTGCGATCGATGCCATGGAGCTGGCGTCTCGCCCTGATGACACTGAGGCGCAGCCATTCGAAACCGAAGCCGTGGTGGAGTTCCTGCTCAAGGTCCTTGAGCGTGGCCCGGTGGAAGCGGCGGAATGCGTCGCGCCAGCATTTCAAGACCTCGCACTGCCCCTGGAGCTTCGGGAGCAAGTCAGGGCTCGACTCGAGGAAGCGAGTACGGCCCAACCGCCTGGAGCGAAGGCAGTGGCTTCCGCCCTCAGATACCTGCTCGAGCGGGCCTCCGCAGGCGCAAAATGAAGCGGGCTTGAAGGCTCGAAAGCCCCCAAGCCCGCTCGGGCGCGATCCAACGGTCGAGTTGACTAGTTTGCGCTGGCCGTCTCGGCCTTCTTCTCGGCGCAAGGGCTTGCGCACGAGCCCATGGAGGCTTTTACAGACGTCAGAATCTCATGCGTCTCCTGAATGAGTGCGTTCTGCGTCTCGAAGGCTTTCTTGGCCTCGCAGGAGACACCCTTCAAGGAATCAGGATTGGCCTTGGCCCAGTCGGCCATCTTGCCGTTGATGCCCACCAGTGCCTCTACACCACTCGCAAGAGCCGCCACGGTCTCCGGCATGAGCGCCATGGCCTTCGACTTCTGGCTCAGAGCGCTGATCGAAGCCGTCATCTCTTGCTTTTTCTGAGGACATACTTCTTTCAGCTCGGCAGGGACTTTTGCCCAGGAAGCCTTCAGGCAGGTCGCCTTCGCGAGGAGGTCCTTGGAGCAGGTTTGGGCCTTGGCACAGCCCTCGCCAGCCTTGGTCGCACAAGCCGCTTCCTTCGCTGCCGTGGCCGGAGCCTTCGCCGATGCGCACGCCTTGCTCGAAGCCGTGATGAGGATCTTCGCGGCGCCCTTGTTGCACTCTTCCTTGCGAATCGAGGCGACGATCTCGCCGGCCTTCTTCTCGCAGGTGAGGCCCTCGATCGCCTTCATCACGATCTTTGCCGCGGACTTGTCGCACTCTTCCTTGCGAATCGAGGCGACGATCTCGCCGGCCTTCCCCTCGCACAGACCGCTCTTTGTGCTCGCCACGGCCTCCTTCGAGGCGCAGCAGGCTGTTTTCTCGGCGCAAGCGCCGCTCGAGGCGCAGGCTGCGTGCTTGGACAGCTCGGACAGGCTTGCGAGCAGCTGCGTGCGGGCAGTCTTGAGTTTCCCTCCCTCACACTGGGGCGCGCTGGGGGCGGAAGCGTCCTTCTCAACACTCTTCGCGGGAGCGGACGCGCACTGCTTCGCACAGGCCGCATCTGCGGCCACGGCGGATTCGAGCACGCTCTTTACGAACGCCATTGTCTCACCCATGCGGGACCCGATCGGGCAAGCCTTCGCAATTGCCGAGATCTCACCCTGCAACTTCGCCTGCTCCTTGGGGCAGGAGCCCTTGGCTTCCGTCTCGGCGGCCTTCCACCGCGCAAGAACCTGGGCGATTTTCTCGGACGTTGCGCACTTGCTTTCGCACTTCGCTTTGTCGCCAGCCTGCACCCAGTGCGCCAGAGCGAGAGACAGGGCAAGGCCGATAACCAGATTTCGCATGTGATACCTCCTTCAAAAAATGGATGAAAAGACTCTGCTGAAGCTCCCCTGGCCGGTGATCTCTTCTGAGCAAGGCTTCTACATCCTAAACCAGCCCTCGGGCCTCGTCTACAGGCTTGAAGGTCCTGAAGCCTGCCCTCATGAATTTCCTTGAGGGATCGAGTGGGCGAGCACCTTGCCTGGAGCCCCGACTTCAACAGGGTGGAAAAGCGCCTTGTTGCCACACCTCATTCCGGAACTACAATCCTCAATCCACCCAGAATGGAGCAAAGTTTTCCATGCCAATCAAAGCAGCCCGAGAGGTTCGTGTCGGGCTCGTGCAGACGTCCTGCTCGGACGACGTCGCCGAGAATCTCAAGAAGGCTCTGGCGGGGATCTCCGAGGCAGCAGCCAGAGGCGCCCAGATCGTCTGTCTCCAGGAGCTTTTCCGATCGCGATACTTCTGCCAGTCGGAGGAAAGTGCAAATTTCGACCTTGCCGAGCCAATTCCTGGCCCGTCGACAGAGATCCTGGGGGCAGCGGCTCGAAGGCACGGCATTTCGATAATCTCCTCCCTCTTCGAGCGTCGAGCTCCGGGACTGTATCACAATACGGCTGCAGTCCTGGGCAAGGAAGGAACAGTTCAGGGCATCTACCGAAAGATGCACATTCCGGACGACCCGCTCTATTATGAGAAGTACTACTTCACGCCGGGTGATCTCGGCTTCAAGACCTTCCAGGTTCCCGAAGCGAGGATTGGCACGCTCATTTGCTGGGATCAGTGGTATCCAGAAGCGGCGCGCCTGACGGCCCTGAGGGGGGCCGAGATACTTTTTTATCCGACAGCCATAGGCTGGCATCCCGGGGAAAAGGCTGAGCACGGCGACGCCCAGCAGGACGCCTGGGAGACGATCCAGCGGTCACACGCGATAGCGAACGGCAACTTTGTCGTGGTCGTCAACCGTGTGGGTCTGGAGGGCGGCCTGGAGTTCTGGGGAGGCTCCTTCGTTGCGGATCCCTTCGGGCGTGTCTTGGCGAAGGCGAGCCACTCGAAGGAGGAGGTGCTCGTGGTCGCATGCGACTTGAATCGGGTGGAGGAAACCCGGCGTGGCTGGCCATTTCTTCGGGACCGCCGTGTGGACTTCTACGGAGACCTCGTCGCCCGCTTTCTGGAGCCAGGCCCGTGACGACCCACCCTGGCAATCTCATGCCCGCCGAATGGGAGCCGCACGAAGCCGTTTGGTTCTCCTGGCCGCACAAGCGATCCAGCTGGCCGGGGCTGTTCGATCGTATCCCGCGGATATGGGGCGCCATGATCCGTGCGCTGCGCGGGAGTGACGAGGTACGCCTACTCGTTCGTGACGATCAGGTGGAGGAGGAGGTCCGGCGTGAGCTCGCGGGCGACCTCTCGGGAGTTCGGCTCTTCCGTGTCCCGACCAACGACGCCTGGATCCGTGACTACGGCCCAATTTTTGTTCGCTCCTCGGACCCGACCGGGTCGGTGAAACTCACCTGGTGGGGCTACAACGCCTGGGGTCGCAAGTATGGCCCCTGGGATCTCGACCAGACGGTGCCCGGAAAGCTTGCGGCCATCCTCGAGCAACCGGTCACGGAAACCGGCATGATCCTCGAGGGCGGATCGATCGACGTCGACGGCGAAGGCACCCTCCTCACCACGGAGTCCTGCCTCCTCAACCCAAACCGTAACCCACAGCTCACACGGACGGACATCGAGCGGCGACTTGGCGAGTTCCTGGGCGTGAGAAAAGTGCTGTGGCTCGGTGATGGCATCGTGGGGGACGACACCGACGGCCATGTGGATGACTTGACCCGGTTTGTCGCCCCGGCCCGAGTGGTAACTGCGGTGGAGCAGGATCCGAAGGACGAAAACTACCATCCGTTGGCGGAGAACCGCGAGCGCTTGCGGGGCATGACCGACGCCAGGGGGCGTGCACTCGAGGTCCTCGAGCTTCCCATGCCTCGCGCGGTTCGTCACGATGGCCACCGTTGCCCGGCCAGCTACGCGAACTTCCTGATTGGCAACTCGGTCGTACTCGTTCCGACGTTTCGGTGTGATCGGGATGAAGCGGCGCTTGGCATGCTTCGGGATGTATTCCCGGGCCGCAAGGTGGTGGGCATCGACTGTTTCGACATGGTCTGGGGCCTCGGCGCAATTCACTGCGTTAGCCAACAACAACCGGCGTAGCCGCGCCGCCGCAGACAGGCTCCTGCGTCGCAAAACCGGGTGGACAACGGCGCCAGCTTGGCCCGCCGGGTGGGGGGTGTTACAGTCTGGGTCTTTCTTTTCGAAGACACCGACATGATGAACGGTACGACGATCCTACACTACAAGCTTGGCGAAAAGCTCGGTAGCGGCGGCATGGGAGATGTCTTCCGGGCGGAGGACACCCGGCTGGGCCGGCCGGTCGCTCTCAAGTTCCTCTCCACAGCCCACCGCAACGACCCGGAGAAACGGAGCCGCCTTTTTCAGGAGGCGCGGGCGGCGTCCGCGCTGAAGTCACCGAACATCGCAGTCACCTACGATGTTGTCGAACACGGTGAGCACCTCTTCATCGTGATGGAGCTTGTCGAGGGGGAGCTTCTCTCCCACAAGCTCGACAGGGGTGCCTTGCCGGTGCCGGATGTCCTCTCGATCTCCACCCAGACGGCCGAGGCTCTCGCGGATGCGCACTCTCACGGCGTCATCCACCGCGACATCAAGGCGGCCAACATCATGGTCACGCCCCGGGGGAGCGTGAAGGTGCTCGACTTTGGCATTGCCAAGATTCTGGCGCCCGAGCCTGGCGGTCCTGGCTCCCGGGCGACCACGTGGGCGGGCGCGCAGCTCACCTCGCCCGGGATGATCCTTGGCACTGTCTCCTACATGTCTCCGGAGCAGGCGCTGGGTCGGGTGCTGGATCACCGCTCGGACATCTTCTCGCTCGGCGTGCTGATGTACCAGCTGACGACGGGGCGACTCCCATTTGAGGGCGAGACGATGACCCACATCATTGATCGGATCCTCCACCACGAGCCGACTCCGGCAGCCCTCCTCAACCGGGAGGTCCCGGCAGCCCTGTCCCTCCTGATTCAGCATGCGATGGAGAAGGATCTCAGTTTTCGCTGCGCTTCGGCCGGAGAGCTCGCGGGGGGCCTTCGCAAGCTCTCCCGGGCGCTCGAGCTTCGCGACGATCTCGCCGGGCTCGGGTTGGACAAGGAATCAAAATATGCTTCCGGAAGCAGGAGCCCTTTGAGCTCCCTGGAGGAATCGAGCGCCCTCGTCAATGCCGTCGCAGTGCTCACGTTCTCGAACATCACCAGGGAGCCGGGGGACGAATGGATTGGAACCGGCATCGCGGAGACCGTCACGGCAGACCTGCAGAACGTGGAGGGCCTCGCAGTCATTGGACGCGCTCGGGTTTACGAGGTGCTCAAGGGGTTGAGCTCCTCCGATCTCAGCGTCCCCGATGAACGGGTGGCGATGGATCTGGGGCGAAGACTTGGCGCCACGTGGATCGTTCGCGGAGGCTACCAGCGCATGGGAGAGGTCATCAGGATCACAGCGCACTTCGGCGAGGTGAAGACTGGCAAGCTCCTGAATACAGTGAAGGTCGATGGGCGATTGAGCGACATCTTTCAGCTCCAGGACAGGATCGTCTACGCGTTGACGCAAGGCCTGCATCTGAATCTGGCCGGCACCGAGATCGCCCGAATCGAGAAAAAGGAGACGCAGTCGGTGGAGGCTTACGAGCGATATTCCCGGGCCATGCTGAACCTGCGCACGGGCGATCGTGACTCGCTGGACCGTGGGATCCAGCTCTTCGAGAAGGCGCTCGAGCTCGATCCGGCCTACGCGGCCGCCTGGGCGGGCCTCGCTTCTGCCAACGTGCTCAAGGGAGGTTTCCTTGGATCCCGGGACCTGATCGAGAAGGCCGTGGCTCAAGCGCGGAAGGCCATCGAGTTGAATCCCCACCTTCCAGCGGCTCACGCATGGCTGGGCTCTGCACTGAACGCCCTCGGGCGGTTCGAGGAGGCCGACCCGGCGATCGAGGAAGCGATTCGGCTCGATGCATCCAACCCAACCTCCCACTTGATTCTTGCGAGAATCCTCTGGGTCGGCAAGGGACGAATCAAGGAGGGGATTGCGGCCCTCGAGAAGTGCGTGGCCCTGAACCCGGAGTTCGGGCACGCCTACCTTCAGCTTGCGTTTCTCCACTCGCTCCAGCGAAATCTCGACCGCGCCGAGGAAGCTGCGCGCAAGGCGACCGAGCTTCAGGAACGGTCGCTTTCCGGCAGCGAAGGGCTCAGGATCGTGGGGGGGCATACTCGCCTGGGTTACGTCCACTACTTGAGGGGTGCCTACCCGGAAGCGATTCGAGAGTACGAAAAGGAGCTCGAGTTCCTCACCCTGAGCGACCACGCACTTCGCGAGCGCACGCTGATAGAGCTCCAGCAGAAGTTGGGGGCTGCGTGGCTCCGGGCGGGGGACCGCGGGGCGGCGGTGAAGCATCTCGAGAGAGCCGTGAAGTCTTACAGCGCGCGGCGCGAGCGAGGCTACGAGGACCCCTTCACCACTTATTACATCGCCTGTGCCCACGCCCTTCTGGGGGAGGACGAGAAGGCTCTGGAGTCCTTGAGCGAGGCGATCCAGCGTCTTTCCGCCCTGAATCGGCAGCGGGCCGCTGCGGATCCGGACCTCGAGAGCCTGCGCGGTCATCCGGCTTTTCAAAAGCTCCTCGGAATGGGGACGGTCGGTCAACGCATTTCGGGCGGGGAGTAGATCGGGCTGCATCCGTGCCGTTGTGAACGGCAGTTGCAGCACCCTCGATGAGAGGCAACTCCAGGATCGCTTACTGCGGGAAAGCTCGAGACGATTTCCACGCCCTGGGTCGGCCCTGGTCGTCGAGGGCAACGTAGACCACCGTCGAGCGGCAAATCTGCCGCGCTTCCTCGGGCTCGATGGTTCGCACGAGAACGCGGCAGTCCAGGGTCAGCGACGTCGTGCCTTCGCGCTCGGCCCGGCACCAGATCTCGACCAGGTCGCCGAGCATGCCGGGCGCTTCAAAGACAACCTCGCCAAACTTCTTCGTCACGAGGCGCTTCGTCCTCATGATGCGCATGGCGCTCATGGCCGTTGCCTCATCGATCCACGCCATGAGCCTGCCCCCGAAGAGCCGCCCCGCGGCGTTCAAGTCCGAGTACATGACGAGCCTTTGCGCGGAGAGGATGTGGCCGTCGAGAGGTGTGTTCACGCGGTGGCTTTTGTTGCGCAAGGAAAATAGCCTACCTCGCAAGCCCGCGCATTTCCACGGAGGATGCAAGCGTCCCTGTGAGTCAGACCCTGGAGCTCCGTCAGGGTCGCCTCCTGGACTGGATCGGGCTCGAGGCCATCCGAGGCCGCCTGGCCTCCCTGGCTCATCCCGCCGTGAGATTTCATCCTCTTCTTGCGACCTCGTCGCGCTGGCGGCAGCCCTCGAGGAGGAGAACCTCCAGGGCGACGTCGATCGTGCGCTCCTGGGCAGAGTCGTTGGCGCGCAGGGTGAAGCGTCCCTTGGGCCAGCAAAATACCTCGAAGAACGCCTCGGCGCCTCGAAGCGATCCAGTCCGCGCGTCGACGACTCGGCCCTTTTCGAGCACCAGCTCGCCCGTTCGTCCCTGGTTTCCGTCGACTTGCACCCGCACCGAGCGACGTGAAGAGCCGAGAGCCTGCAACAGATCGGCAAGATCGAGCTCGGAGAGGCTTCCAGCGACGCTGTCACCGGCAGGTGCGGCCGGACGCCGATCCCTGGCTTTTCGAAGGATGCTCTTTACCTTGGCGGTCAAGAGCTCGAGATCAGGAGGCTTGGTGACGTAGTCATCGGCCCCCAGCTCGAGGGCCTTCACAGTAGAGCCACGGTCGGAACGCTCGGAGACGAAGAGGAAGGGGAGGTCCCGCGTCGCCTCGAGCCTCTTCATTCGAAGTAGAAGCGTCAGCCCATCGATCCTGGGGACGGCGATCTCCGAGATCACGAGATGCACGCCGCCGCGGGAGACTGCCGACAGGGCACTTTCGCCATCCTGGACAACCTCCACGGAAAATCCAGCGTTCGACAGACGCATTTGAAGGAGGCTGGCGGCGATCGGATCCGGATCGACGACGAGGACACGGTCCCCGACCGAGTCGAGGCTGCCCACTAGGCGCTCCGCGCGTTCGACGCGGAGCACTGCCTCCACTGCACGCGGATCGAGCGACTTACCGGCCTCCGCGCGCAAGGCCGACTCGAGCGCCGCCCCGCTGAAGCCTCTCGCCTGAGCAGCGTGAAAGGCCTCGACGGCCGCAAGCACGCGGGCCGGGGCAGGAATCGCCTCTCCCGCAAGCTTCCTGGGGCCCGAGCCATCAAATCGCTCGCGCCGACCATCAAGAGCAGACCGAATCGGATAAGGCGTTCTTGCGGGATCGAGCAGCTGCGCCAGCCCTTCATGCGGCACGCTGGAGTTCCCTCCTTCTGCCCCGAAAGATTCCTTCCCCCCGCGTCCCAGGTGCTCTTCAAGATCTGCGAACAGCGAAGCGAGCCGCGCGGCTTCGATCTCGTGAGGCTTCAGCTGAAGCCAGCGCGAGGCGCGTTCGGCGGCCCTCGCGCGAGAATCGGATGACGCCAACGAACCTCCCCTCGAAGCCACCGTGACGCCGAGAAAGAACCGAACGATATCGAAGAGGAAAACCGGCAGCCGATCGTCTCCCTCGCCGCCAACAAGAGCCCCCGCATAGCTCTTCAGAGTCCGAAGCTCAACTGACCCCGGAAGCCTTCGCAGGAGAGCTCCAAGATCATCCGGAGACACGGCGCAGCCACGTCGAGCGACGACCAGTGCCGGTGGTGAAACTTGGGCTTCCCGGGCCACATCGTCAAGCGTTGACGCGAAGCGCGGCTCGTGGCCGGACTCCAGCACAAGCTGCGTGATCGACTTCCGAAGCTCCACATCCGACTCGATGAACAGCACCACCGGATGCGCCGCCTCACATGGCTCGGCTCTTACCTGGGAAGTATTCAGCTCGATCCCGGGTCCCGGAGCTGCGGCTGGCGCAACCCTCGGGTGGCTCGACGCCGGCAAGGCGGGCAGGCCGGAGAATTGCAGGCCGCGCTCCTTCCAGAGTGGAACGAGCTGCGAGGCGATGATCGTCTCCAGCGCCTCACGGGAGGCTTGTCGGACCTCGACGGAACGAACACCAAGCTGCGCTCGAAGGAGGCGCTCAAGATTTTCCGGCGCCGTAGGATCGACAGCCACGGTGAGCGATCCGACAAGGTTTTCGACACCCAGGGGTACGGCGCAGAGGCGCGCAACGTCCTGAGGCGCCAGCAGCTTGCGCGCCTCGAGGGGAATCTCCAGGGTTCGCGCTTCCTCGAGCGTGAGCGGCGGGGCGACCAATTTCACTTCTCCCACAAGAGCGCCGCAACGTTGATCCCCTCGGTGAATGCGTCCGCGGTGCCCACGATCGTTCTCGTGTAATCGCCCGCCGGGTTTCTCCACGACGATCGGCATCTGGACTGCTTCGTTGTCGAGCTTGTGAAATCTGGAGACGCTCATGAGCTGCGAGAGGGAGACCAGAAAGCCGCGGGCGCGCTCGAGCGTTTCCTCGGTCCACTCCTCTCCCATCTCGATCACCTTCGCGGGCGCAGCCGTGCTCATGGATCCTCCCGCGGGGACTTGCCTGCGGGGCTATCCTCCCCAAGGAGCTGCCTGACTGCGGGGTCGGTGATATCCCGCATTCGAATCGCAAACGACTTTCTCAGCTTCTCTGTCTGAGCCCACGGATTGTGGAGAACTCCCAGGATCCAGGACTTTCGAGGATAGAGAATCTCGCGAAGGCAAGCAACAGCCTCCTTGCCTCCGATGGTGGCGATGGTGTGCAAGATGCGGATTCGTTCATCTTCGTCGTGCTTGTTGCAGGCGTCGTGGCGGGCCCGAAGCACGGGGACGAGCGCAAGATCGCCGGTCTGCTCCGCGGAACGAAGCGAGAGGATCCGCACCTTGCTCGAGGAGTCCGCCAGCCCCAGCTCGATGAGGGCTCGTCGGTGTGCGGGCGCCACCGCGGTGATGGCTCTCGCCGCGTCGATACGGACTCGTTCCTCGTCGTGTTGCAGCAGAAGCCGAAAAGCCGCGGCCACGCCGGGGATATCCCTGGCCTTCAAAATGGAGCGTACTTCTTCAACTGCCTCGTCGCCTCCGACCTGCTCAAGGTAGGTCATCAGTGCGCCGGGATTCTCGTGTCCTCGTGCTTTCAGGAGTCGCAGACAGGTGTCCCTCTTCAACCCCGGACGCAGAGCTCCAAGCTGCTTTGCACAGGGCTCCAGGGCTCCAGGGCTCCAGGGCTGCCGCTGGCAAGCGGGTCACAAGCGTTTCGAGCTGGGACGCCGAGCTCTTCTCCCCGGTGCAGCTCACCGATAACAGAAGACTCACCGCCGCGAATGAGCTCAAGTCGGCGAGCAAGCCGCTCAAGGCTTCGTTTACATGCGGTTCTGCGCCGGCGTGAGCCAGGGTATCGAGCTTCGAGATCATGCAATTGAGCTTCGCAATGTCTCCTTTCCCCAGGAGCGCCTGGCTCAAATTAAAGAGCAGGATCCTGAGATCAGCGGGGGAAAGCGAGCTCTTCCGTACGTCAGGAGGTTGACGACGATGTCCACTACTCGCGTGAGGATCGCTCCCCTTGCATCCTCTTCGAGCTCCTTGCGAAGGCTGTCGACCACGCTCTCGCGGACCTCGAGGAGGTCATCACCCGTTTCGGCCTGAATGGCCTTCATGGCCAGACGTTCCATCTCGAAGAAATCCCGCTCCTCCACGGCAACGAGGTGATCACCCGATTTTTGCGCGAAGCGCACGACGCCGCCCCCCTCGCAGCCGAAAAGCTCGCACCCCTTGAGGGATTCCATCACGCCATCGACGCCTCCCCCGAACGCGCCCTTGCCGCCGCCGCCTTCGCCCGCACCCGGAGTACCCAGCTCATCAATGACGGTGATCTCGATCGAGTGGAAATCCTGCTTCCAGAAGATCGTGGCCATGTCCTCGTCCAGGTTGCCGGGAGCATCAACCTCGAAGTCGAGTACGTCGAGAAAGCACCTCACCTCCGGAACGCTGAGGCCTCGAGCAAACCGGATGGAGCGTATTCCGTCACGGAAGAGCTTGAATGGGATGGAGCCCTCGCGCTTCGGGCTCTTCAAGTGAGCCTCTTCGCCAGCCACAAGGGCCTCCAGGGTGACGATGACCGTCAGGTTCTCGTGCTCTTCGAGGTAGGTCGAGAGCTTTCCTTTCAGATCTTCGACAGCATCCTGATAAGGCTTCTCGTCCGCCCTGTAGAGCTTTCTGATCTTCAACGACTTGTGAATGGCGTGGAAGATCTCGCGCAGCTGAGCTGGAGACGGTTCCGCTCCCGCTGAAAGATCAGTGGCTTCGATTTCGGTAACTGGGCTCGTGGAGGCTTTCACGTCGACAATCTCCCTCAACGCACCGCTGGCTGTCTTTCAGTTCGGAAGGATGGACACGACCACTTGAGAGCTCGAAGTTTCGAGAGTGCCAGCGCAGTTCTGCGATGGCGCTTTTGCCGATAATCAGTTTTTCCAGGCGCGGGGGCTGCCGGCGAACGAAGAAATCTACCCCGGCACCGGGGCTGCCTGGATCGACCCTCCGGTTCCTGCCCGACGGAGATCGCGGCCGAAAAAATGGGTCCAGCCACTCGCCATCAGCATCGGGTCGAAGGATTGCAAGCCAGTGGAGATGTCCCTCCATCATCGGGTCCGCAGGTCATCGGGCCCGGGGCCGGCGGCTTGGGGCCTCCACTGA
>SXIK01000171.1 GCA_005772855.1 Planctomycetia bacterium
AACCTCGAAGCCATCGATTTTCTGAAGCGTTTCAACGAGCTTTGCCACCAACACCACCCCGGGGTGCTCACGATCGCAGAGGAGTCCACATCGTGGGCTGGCGTGTCGCGTCCAACCTACCTGGGCGGGCTCGGGTTCAGCCTCAAGTGGACCATGGGTTGGATGAACGACATTCTCGAGTACTTCTCGAAGGACCCCGTCCACCGGAAATACCACCACCGAAATCTCACCTTCAGCATGCTCTACGCCTTCAGCGAGAACTTCATGCTGCCGCTTTCGCACGACGAGGTCGTCCACGGGAAGTGCTCCCTCCTCGACAAGATGCCGGGCGACGCATGGCAGAAGTTCGCAAACCTGCGCCTGCTGCTGAGCCTGCAGTTCGCATTTCCGGGCAAGAAGCTCCTCTTCATGGGCGGAGAGTTTGGCCAGGGCCGCGAGTGGAGCTGCGACGAGAGCCTCGACTGGGGCCTCCTCACGATCGATTACCACCAGGGGGTGCACAAACTCGTCAAGGACTTGAACCGAATCTATGCCTCCGAGCCTGCGATGCACCAGATCGACTTCGACTGGAAGGGCTTCGAATGGCTCGATATCCACGACTGGGAGAAGAGCGTGATCTCCTTCATGCGCCGCGGCAACGAGCCCGGCGAGGAAGTGATCTGCATGTTCAACTTCACTCCGGTGCCCCACAACGGCTACCGCGTCGGGGTCTCCGAGCCCGGCTTCTACCGCGAGATTCTGAACAGCGACTCGAGCCTTTACAGGGGGAGCAACCTTGGAAACAGGGGCGGACTTCCAGCCGAAGCGATCCCGTCCCACGGAAGGCAATGGTCGCTGGGGCTGAACCTGCCGCCCCTCGGTTGTGTCTTCCTCAAGCGGCAGAAATAGAGACGCGACAGGCCGTGGCCCGATCGCCTCGCGTCCCGGTCACTTACCCGCCGGGCGGACCTCGATGGTCCCCTCGGGAACTGCCAGCCGAAAGCGCTCGGGTCGCACCCCGGGGTTCGTCTCGCTCGCGAGAATCTCCATGCGAAGCTCGTCGCCGCTGGTCTCGACCTGGCGATACTCCTTGAGCACGAAACCAACAAGCTTCAGCTCGAGGCGCTTCACGGGCACGCTCGTGTCTCGGGGCTCGAGCGAAAGCAGGTCCACCTCGCGGCCTCGCTCGAGCCGCACGACGTAGTCCCGCGTCGCCTCGCGGGGATCTCCGGCAAAGAAGGGGATGGAGGGGCCCGCTCCGGAGGGCGGAAGCGGTGCGCCTTTTGCGGAGACTCCCCCGAGGGGAATTACCTCGAGGCGCTTCAACTGCGGATAGAAAATCCTCAGCTCGCCGTCCTTCATGAGCAGCTGGCTTTCGACTTGCCCATCCTTGCCACGCACCACAACGGACAGCATGCCGTCGGCGTAGACCAGGTCGCCCTCGGAAACCTTCGGCCGCCGAAGAATCCGGAGCTTCTTCTCCTGGCGAAATCGAATCGCAATCGACTGAATCCCTCGCATTTTGACCGCCCAGGCCTCGAGAAACGCCTCCACGTCCTCGGGAGTGGAGGGGCGTAAGGGCTGTTCGACCGTTGCTTCCGACCCGGGCTGCCTTGCGGCCGCCGTTTCATCCGCAGGCAGCGCAGGGGAAGAAAGCACGCCGCCGAGGCAGAGGAAAAGAAGCGCGAGGGATACACGGTGACGAAGTCGCTGCATCATGACAGGCATGTTACGCCTTCCTCGACGGGGGCGCCAAGCTCCGTACCGCCCACCGTAAGTTAGTGCCTGAAAATGCAGCTCCTGGGCGGTACTCGCCAGGGGGAGATTTGAGGGGGTGTCACGGCCCGCCGAAGGCGAACCGTGGTCTACACCCCTCAAGAGTACCGCGCGCCTCCAGGAGATTTCAGGCACCTATTCATGGCGCGCGGTACTCAGCGGTACGCAGGGTAACCCGCCAGGTCGGCGCGTACGGAGACCTGATAGCTCGAGCGCTGCTGGCAGGACCAGAAGGGAGGCCAAGAGACACAGGGCGACCCCGAGCCCCGCCACGACGCCCACCGAGGCGATGCCCTGATTCTCGGAGAATCCCAGCGTACCAAAGGCCAGGATCGTCGTCAGCGACGTGAGCAACACGGCACTGCCCGAACGTCTCACCACGCCGGCCGCCCCGGACTCTGGCCGGTCCAGGAACTCCTTCACCATGTGGATCCCGTCGTCCACGCCAATACCGACAACCATGGGAAGGATACCCGCATTCATGAAGTTGAGCCTGTACCCCAGCAAGTTGGCGAGGGCAACCATGCACAGTGTTCCCAGGGTCACTGGCAGGAGGGCCAGAAGCGTCCAGCGGAGCCGACGGAAGAGCGCGAAGACGAGCGCGGCAACGACAAGGCAGGAGGCGCCACTCGCCCGCAAGAATTCAACCAGCACAGCCTCCGCATTCCTGGCCGAGATCACGTGCAACCCCGCGAGCGAGCCTGTGACGTGCGCGTTCCTGAGCGCGCCCTCCAGACCATCGAACAGCCGCGTCTGGGCGGTGGTCTCGAGCATGTCCACGGCTGGATAGACCGTCACGAGCGCGTACCCCTTGCCGTCCCGCGAGCCAGCGAGCCGCGGTAGACCTCCCGCGGCCTCCAGGGGTCGCAAGTCCTCGAATCGAAGCGGCGCTCGACGCGCAAGCGCTTTCGCCAACAAGGTGGCGACGCCCCTGAAGCGATCGGTCTCGAAGCCCTCCTCCTCGAGCGCCTTCTCAAACGCCGCCTGAATGCTCGCGGCATCCTTGCGCGCCAGAACCTCCAGGACAGCGCGGCACTCCTCGGGTCGAGGCAAGATTTGTGCCGCCGAGATCCACGCCGAGATCAGGTGTCGTTCGCGAAGCGATCCAAGCTCCGGCTCCAGCCGGGCGGCAGCCTCGACCGCGGCGTCCTCGGCTCGCTCCCCGGGCTGCGGAACCACTTCAACGAGCACAAGGACCGGCTCCGCTGCGCCTCCGAAGAGCCCCGCGATTCGCTCCTGAACACGCACGGCCACTGACCGTGCGGCCTGAAGATTGCGAAGGTCGCTCTCGAGGCCCGGCGGCAGGACCGTCACGTAGGCCGCGCAGACACCGGCCATCGCGATTGCGATCCCCAGCGCCGTTCTCGGCCACGCCAGACACGGTCGAGCCAGGAGACTGGCTCCGAGATCGCGAGGGGGCGGCCCGCCAGCTCGCCTCGGCATGAGACACAACATCGCAGGAAAAAGGATCTGCGCGCAGAGCATGCAGGCGACGATGCCACAGGCCGACAAGATTCCCAGGTCGCCCAGGAACTTCTCGCCCGTGAGCGGAAAGGCAAGGAACGCACCTGCGGTGGTCACAGCGGCAAAGAGTTGAGAGGGGCCCGTCGCCCCGGCAGCATCAAGGACAGTGTCTTCGCTGAGGCCTCGCGGGTCGCTGAAAATCCTGAGCGACAGGTGAATCAGGAAGTCGATGCCCAGCCCCGCGAGAATCCCGCCCGAGACCAGCGAGAGGAGGATCATCTCCCGCCTGAAAATCGAGAAGAGCCCCAGGCCCAGCAGCATTCCCGCCGCAAGAGGCACCATTGCAGCAACGAGGACCCCGGGCCTGCGGAGCGTGAAGATGAAGAGCGCAAGAACAAGCACAACAGACCAGGAGATGTTGAGCGTCAGGTCACGGCGAATCGTCGCCTCGCTCTCGCTGGCATACACATACCCCCCGGTAAACGATGCGGTCAGTCCACCCCCCAACTCCCGTGAAACCATCTCGAAAGCTGCGCTCGTGGCAGAGATGAGCCTGCGCCCATCGGGAATATTCGAGGACTTGCTTCTTCCCTGAATTCGCACCAGGATGGCGCTCGCATCATCGCTGATCATCTGCAGGGACCCCGGAAGCGTCCGGAAGGATCCTTTCAGGGCCGCGAGGCGCTCGATCACGAACTGCCTGAGCTCCAGCGGATCCCGCGCGACCCACTTCTCGGCCTCACCAACCCCGGGAAACCCGAGAGACGCCGACTGCTTTCGGATTCGCTCCGCGATTCCCTCGGGAGTCAAGAGGTGCGAGAGCGCTGCCAGCTCCGGTGCTCTTGCGAACAATGGCGCCGCCGAGAGCATGTCTTCCGAGAGGAGCTGCTCGGCGAGGTCTTCCCAGCCAAACGTGACCGATCGCACGAGGGAATCGTCCCCGAGGTGCTGCCTCAACAGGGTTGCCGCTCTGGCGAGTCGCACGGAATCGGGTGCCCGGGCCGACTCGATGAGCACGAAGAGGCTCTCCGTCGCCTCAAAGACCGCATCCAGCGTCTCAAACGACGATGACACGCTCCGGGGCACGAGGTCCGTCACCTCCGTTCGAAACCGCATCGTGAGAGCCGACGCCAACGAAGCGAGCGAAAGCACCGCCGCGACTAGTATCGTGGTCCTGGGCGCACGCCAGCCGAACGCCGCCATCCCACGCAAGCCACGTTCCAGGCCGCCCGGGCGCCTTGAAGTCGTCAGGCCTTCAGGCATCGATCTGAAACTCCTCCGGGCCCAGGTCGCTATTCAGCTCGATCTCACGGATCACGCCCAGGATCTGGACGTGCATCTCGGGGTCCCTCAAGTCGAAGCGCTCCGGCAAGTATCGACCTTCAACCTCGCGGTAGCTCATGTACTCCACGGTCATTGAGGCACCCCGCAGGCTGAGACGGGTGCTGCGAACACCCAGGGTCGTCGGATCCAGCTCGTATTCGATGACTGTGTTCCCTGGAGCCAGCGTGTTGACGTATATGCGTCCGTCCCGGCGCGTGATGCGTGGAGTGGTCCCGGGGTCACAAAGCCCTGGCAGGAACATCGCCTCGCGGAGGGATCCCAGGGCGCGGAATCCTGGATAGAGCCGCACGAGGTCCTCCACCGGGCCACTCTGGCGGTCGGTTCCGTCATCCGTCTCGATCCGGATGTCAAAACGCTCGGGTGTGATGCAGAGGTCAAACACATCCCGCGATGTGACCAACAGGTCCTTGTAGGCACTCATACGCAGAGTGCCAGGGCTCAAGTAGCGGACGACAGCGTCCGCCACGCCGCTTCGCTCGGGAAGCTCAAAACTCATGCCGAGAACTCCGTAGAGCGTGCGCACCCCCGCAACACGCTTCCGAAGCGTCTCCACCACGACATCATCGTTCGATGAGTCCACTCGAGGAAAGGGCCATCGCCGCTCGGGCCCACCGCAGCCGGCAAGCAGAGCGCAAGACAGCACGAGGCGCAGGGGCCAACGGGCCAAGGGAGGGGGAAGCGGTCGCAGGGGGTGTCGTTGTCTTGGCGTCAACTGGAGCTCCTCAAATCTTTCTTGCAATCCCCACCCAATCTCGTCGAATTTCCTTCCTGGAGCGAATTGAGCCGCGCCCGTGCCCAGGCGGCCGGACTCCCGGCGATATCCTCCCCCGGGCGAGTGGGGTCCGCCGTCCACAGCTCCAAAAAGCGCTCGAGGCACCTCCGCGAGGCGGCAGGACGACCTCGCTCCTCCCAGTGCGGGGCCTCGCCCAGGGCAGCCTGCGCCGAGCGGAGCGCAAACATCGCCACAAACAGGTCAGTGGTGGGTTGCCGATCGAGCCCAAGATAATCCTCGAGCGCGGCCTCGAGCCCCGAGGCTTCCCTTTCGCTCGAGAGCTGCGAGATCCGCCGAAGCGCGGATCGGCACCCCGGGATCAAATGAGCCGGCGGCGGAGAGTCCTCCAGTTGGGAGAGGAGCCGAAGTGTGACGAGGCGCTCGATGGGGCCGGGGAAGTCCATCGAGACACGATCCTGGCCGTTGAGGATTGCCTGCCGGAGAACACCACCTCCCGCCACAGTGAGCAGAACACGACCGTGCGGCGGGGCCCCTCGTGCGGGCTCCTCGAGGCCCAGGCATGCCCGGACGTACCCGTGTTGTGGATCAGGAGCCTGAATCTCCACGATCTTGACCTGCGGGGAAGGAACCAGGAAGCCGCAAAATGCCTCGTCGAGAAACCTCGTGAGCTCGAGAACGTACTCCCGGCGAGCCAGGAGCACGGGCTCCTGAGCGTGCGCCACGCCTGGAATCAGCCAGAGGCGCCTGGGGCCGAGCAGGGCGTCGTGGAACTCCAGAGCTGCCTCGCAGGGAAGGAGCGGATCCTCCACGCCGTGAATAAGAAAAATGGGCGTCGACGCAAGCTTCCTGGATAAACCCCGGAGAGATTTTGCCGGAAAGGGATAGAGAGCCGAGGCCGCAGAGGCGAGGGCGATTGCCAGGGTGCGCGGCAAGCGGAGCGTTGAAAGCTGGTGCTGGTGACGAGGCTTCAGCCCCCCCGAAGGCCCCTCGATCTTCCGGTATTTCAGATGCCCAAAAGATCCAGCCGCGAAGAGCCCCCGGAGCATCCACTGGATGTCGGCCGCTCCCTCGGCGACAACGCCCGCCACAGGGGTTGACTGGCTCGCCGCAACCCTGAGAGCGACCTGGGCGCCAAGCGACACACCGAAGAGCGCAACGGGCTCCCTTGTGTGAGAGGCCGCGAACTCGCAGGCGGCCTCGACGCTGCTTGAGATCGCGCGCAGATCAAGCTCCCCGTCGCTCCTGCCGAAGCCTTGATAGTCAAACGCCAGGACGGAGTACCCAGTTTCGACAGCCATCCGCACGTACTCGAAATGCGCGGTCACATTGGCAGTGTTCCCCGGGCAGAAGACGACCACGCCTGGCTTTGATCCCCGCACAAACCACCCCCGAAGTTGAACGCCCGAACGCGTCCAGAAGAAGACGTCCCGCGTGTTCGGCGAAAGGTCCCCGGGCAGAGCGTAAAGGAAACGATCCGCCAGGAGAGAACGTCTCGAGAAGAACCTGGAGAGCACCTCAGGCGCCCCCTGCGCCATCAGCGCTCATGGCTCCAACTCCTCGTACCGAAATCGAAGGGGGCCGAGGGCCAGTTCCTCACCGCCCAGGAGCCGGACCCATTCGAGCGTCTCGGGGACGCGGCCGTTCACACGAACGCACCCGGGATGTAGAGGTCGAAAGTCGGTTGTGTCCGACTTCTCTGGGTGAAAATAAAAACGCGCATGCTCCGGCATGAGGGCGGCTCCTGTCAGGAGAACGTCCGCCCGCAAGGGGTCCGCTCCCACGATGACCCTGACGAGATCGCTCCTTTTCCCCCACGGAGATCGTTTGCGAACCAGTTCCACGCGGCACCCCACACTGAGAGCTTGGCCCTCCAGGGCGGGAGCGCCTTCGGAATCGTCGCTACCGAGGAAGATCAGACCCCGGCGCAGCATGAGCTCCCCCCGGAGGAATTACCCGCCCGCCGCTTCGCCGACGGCGAAGCTATCAACCACCATCTTTCCGAGGGCAAAGATTCCGTAGCTGCCGAGCCAGAGGATGACGATGCCAATGAAGATCCCGAAGCCGCTGGCATAGGGCCTGTATTCGTGGTGCGAGTCAGACATGTTGGGGTAGTTGGGTTAACCGACCTAAAACTTGTATTTCAAGAATGGGTAGACAAGGGCAAGGCCGAGCAGAAGGACCAGAAGCACAAGCCCCGCCACCTTGAAGAAGTGCTGGTTCTCCGGGGACTCGTTGCGAAAAAGGTCCTCCATCTCATAGCGCTGCGAATTGGAGGAGGTCGGCTCGTCTTCGCAAACCTCTCCCTGCCGGTGGCTGTCGTGGCCATGGCCCTGGCCACCGTGATCGTCGTGACCGTGACCGTGGGTGTGGGCGTGTGAATTTCCGTGATCGTGCGAATGTCCGTGGCTCATCCGGAGGTCCTCGGAGCGTGCTTGTTGGGTAAAAAGAAGCGGAGAGTATAGGGAACTTCGACTCCGCGGGCAAAAGGAAAAAAAAACTCCTTCGTGGCTCGGACCCGCGCTCTACTGGCGCGTCCGGTCGCGGCGCTGCTCCCGGAACGGGGCGCTCTCGACAATCGCGAGGACGAGACTCGAGAACTTGTGGCCACTTGCACGCACCCGCTCCGAGATCGAGGCCACGAACCGGCGATCCGAATACTCCATTCCTCGGCCGAGAGCAAACGTCAGCAGCTTTTCGGCAAGCGCCCGGGTGAAGGAGGCCTCGTCGCCGAGGAGCACTCGCTTGAGCTCACTGGGACCCTGGAATTTCCGACCATCGGGAAGGTCGCCGGAGGCGTCAATCTGCGCCCCACCGTCCATCTCCCGCCACACCCCCACCGCGTCAAAGTTCTCCAGCCCGAATCCGAGTGCATCCATCTTGGCGTGGCACGAGCCGCAATTGGGATCCCTCCGATGTTGCTCCATTCGTTCGCGCAGAGTCCCCGTCAACGTTTGCCCGGCGGCATCGTCCTTCAGCTCGGGCACATTGCCCGGAGGCGGTGGTGGTGGCGTCCCGAGGATCTGCTCCAGCACCCACTTCCCGCGCGTCACGGGCGAGGTGCGTGTTGGGTTCGAGGTAACCGTGAGGACGCTCGCGTGGGTGAGCACGCCGCCCCGCCGGCCATCGACGAGCTCCACTCGACGGAACTCCTTGCCCTCCACACCGGGGATGCCATAGTGCTTCGCAAGCCGCTCGTTGAGAAAGGTATAGGGGGCATCGAGGAGCTCAAGCACGCTCCGGTCCTCCTGGACCACCAGCTCGAAACAAAGCTCCGTCTCACGGCGCATGGCGTTACGCAGTTCGTCGTCAAAGCCCGGGAAACGTGCCGGGTCGGGCGTGACGGTGGCGAGGTTTCGAATCGT
This sequence comes from Planctomycetia bacterium, assembly GCA_005772855.1. Lineage (GTDB taxonomy): Bacteria > Planctomycetota > UBA8108 > UBA8108 > SXIK01 > SXIK01. The sequence continues at coordinate 8,659 of SXIK01000171.1, forward strand.
GAGCCACTGCCCGCAAAAGCTCTCGGTAAGAGCGCTCGCCCTCGGGTCACGAAGCATCCGGAGCGCCTGAGCCGCGAGAGTGCCTTCCTTGCTGAGCTCGGACTTCGAGGCCAGGCGAAAAAGCTCGTCATCGCCCGGGGCCTGCCAGAGGAAATAACTGAGCCGCGAGGCCAGCTCAAAGTCGTTGAGCGCATGTACGCTCCCGGCATTCGCAGGGTCTGGATCCAGTTCGACGCGAAAGAGGAACTGGGGCGACATCAGAACCGCCACAATCGCCAGCCGGACCCCCTCCTCGGGGGTCAGGTCCTCGGCCTCGGCTACGCGGATGAGCGAGAGCAAGTGCTCCAGCTCCTCACTGGTTACAGGGCGCCTGTAGGCTCGACTCGCAAAGACCTCCAGCGATTTGCGAAGGCAGGCGTCCTTCTCGGGCCCTCTGGGGTCACACGAAAGGAGTCGGAGGTGACTGGGCGAGCTCCTGGCTCTTGTGTCCAGGGGCCCATCCACCTCCACCCACTCGACGAGCAGCTTGCGAACGGTGCCCTTTTCATCTTTCTTCTCCGGAGCGGGGGGAGCCTCGAACTCGTTCAGAAACGCGACCCCCACACGACGCTCACCCGCGGAGACTTTCACGCGTGCCTGGTAGAGCTTGATCGCACCATCGACCGCATCGACCTCGACCGTTTGGAGGTCCATGCCGTCCACTTGAAAGCTCATCTTCGCCAGCTCGTTGCCAGCCCGCTCGGCAAGGCAACGGGCGCTCAGCAAGTAGGTGCCGTCCTCCCGGAAGTGGAACTTCGCATGGAGCTCACCCCTGGATGAAAGCCATCGCTTGGGGCCTTTTTTTTCATTCTTGCTCGAGGTGCACTCCATGTCGGCAGCATCGAAGCGCTTGTAATCAGGCTTGAGCGGCCGCCCGTCGCCCACCGCCTTCGCGGCGATCTCCTCGGCGGCGGAGAGATACTTCTCCAGCAGGATCGGGGGCAGGGAGAGCACATCGCCGATATTGTCAAAGCCGTAGCCGACATCGTCGGAGGGAAAATTCGCCTGGGTATCGTAGTCGACACCCAGAAGGTCCCGGATCGTGTTGCGATACTCGATGCGATTCAGCCGCCGCAGGGTGACGCGCCCGGGGTCCTGCGCCTCGGCCTTGCCTCCCGCGGCGGCATGTTTGAGCCAGGGCAAGGCGGCATTCCACTCCTCCGCCATGGGCTGGGGTCGGCTCCTGGGCGGCATCTCCCGGGCCTCGACCCTCGAGACCACGTCTTGCCACAGCCGAACGGCCTTGACGGCCTCGGCTTCGTCCTTGAACTGGTCAAGGGTCAGATCCCCCTTCTTCTGCTCGGAGTTGTGACAAGCCGTGCAGTGCTTCGCGAGGAAGGGAACGACCACCTCGGTGAAGCCTTTCTTGACATCCACCAAGGTTTCCGGCTCACCGGCCTCTGCGATGGCGAGGCCCAGGAATGCCACAAACCAACCGAGAGACAGGAATCGCAGGTCTTGGGAGCTTTTTTGTAGCATGGGATACCATCGTAGCCTCCCGGGGCTCCCTGCCCACCTTTACCTGGCAGTTTCACCCAGGAGTTTGCGCAAAGTCCATTTACAGAGTCACCTGTTTTCGAATTTGGCGGAGGGGACCACCTCGGTCAAGCGAAAATTTCCTCCAACTGGCCATCTTCCGAGCCTGACAGGTCTGGACGCAAGTTTCAAGACCACTGGACATCAGAGCGCGGAGGCTGCCGCCTCAGGCCTCACGATCTCCAGCAGTTCCACCGCGGGCATGTTGTGGCAGCTGATGTGCGCCACCCGGCCGTAAGTATGATCCAGACCCTCCAGACTCCCGAAGGCCTGGCGGAGCGCGTCCGAAAGCCGCACCCGGACAAAGACGAGCGGCTCGATGGATCGCAGGACTTCATTTTGAATCAGGATCCGGCCAAGTGGCGCGTCCTCGCCCAGAATGGCTCGCCGGACCTGATCCTGCGTATGCTGCAGGTGAAAGCGCATGAGGCCGAGCAGAACTGGCCTGTCATCGTCACCCACCGTCAGAACAAGCTTCCGGGCGTAGTCGTCGCCAAGCAGCCGCCGCGCCAGCACCTTCAGCTTCACCTGGGCCCGGTGATGCGCCTCGAGCGTCACGGTCATGTGGTGTCGGTGAACGAGCAGCGATTTGTAAGGCTCAGGCACAAGCGGAGCGTCAACCACCTCGAAGAGGTCTGGACTGAAAACCCCTTCCGGGAAGAGCTTCAGGAGGGAGACAAGCCTTGGATCGGTCGACCGGGTAGGGTGGCTCATGGAGGGGACACTCTCAGGTGTATCTGGCGCCGCGGTGCTGTGGCTCGAAGAATAGTGGAATCAAGGCGTCCACACGCAACAACCCCTGCCTCGTGAGTCGGACGGAGCCGGGAGCCAGCTGGGCGTGACCTTCTCGCTCGAGCGACTCGAAAGCGGGCTTGAACTCTTGCAGGACATCGAGACCGAACTTCTGGAAGAAATAAGATCCGTCCAGCCGACCCAGCTTGAGTTGCAGAACGAGCTCCCGGATCAAGAGCTCCCTTGGCGATGGCTCCATCGCCCGGCCCAGTGGCAATCGACCGGTCTCGAGCGCGGCCGCATACTCCTCGAAGCCGTCCAGGTTCTGGTAGTGAACTCCGCCGAGGTGCGAAAAAGAGGCCACGCCGGTGCCCAGCATGTCGGCTCCACGCCAAACGGCGTCTCGATACACGAACCGGGTCGAAGAATCCCTGACAACGGTGTAGGCGCTCGAGACGTGGTATCCCACGGCCTCCAGTTCGCTGAACGCGTGGTCGACCCAGTCCCGCTTCGTCTTCCAGTCGGCAGCGTTGATGCCACCGAGAGACCTGGCATAGATCGCGTTCCAGGGAAGCTCCAACTGGTAGATCGTGACGGAGTCGGGCGCAAGGTCGATGGTCTTGCGCACGCATTCGCGCCAGTTATCCCAGGTCTCTCCCACCATGCCGGCGATGAGATCGATATTGACCTGTTCGAAGCCAACCTCGCGAGCCCACGCGTAGGCTCGAAAGACCTCTTCCGATCGGTGGGCGCGGCCGCCTTCCTCCAGGATCGAATCCGAAAAGTTCTCGACTCCCAGCGAGAGCCTCGTGACGCCGATCTCCCGAATCACTTGCAACTTCCGCGCAGTGAGCGTGCCAGGCTCGCATTCGAAGGTAACCTCCTCGGCCCCGTCGAAGGAGACGCTCGAGCGAAGGCGTTCGACAAGCGAGAGGAGCTGCTTCTCGCTCAGGAAGGAGGGCGTGCCGCCGCCGAAATACGCGAAACTCAAGGGGCGCGAGACCAGTGCGGGTCGTCCCTTGTAGAGGTCCACTTCGTTCGCCAGGGCGCGGACATAGCGTTCGACTTCCTGACTGTTCTTGTCTGTGTAGACGCGGAAATAACAGAACTTACAACGCTTCCTGCAAAATGGGATGTGAATGTAGAGCCCCAGCGGAGTCCCGGGCTTCGGGGGCCGGTCCAGCGCGGCCTCGGCCCGGTCGATCCATTCTTTCTTCCAGAAGCTAAAGGGTGGATAGTTGGAGATGAAGTAGCTGCCGACTTCGGTCTTTTCTTCGGACGCTGGCGTTGTCATGATAGGAAATGTGCTCTCAAGCCTTGCCATTCAGGATCATAAAGGGACGAGAACCGCCCGCAAAGGCCTTTCGTTTCCCCATCAGCCCATCTGAGTCATAATGGATTTACATTCGGGCAGCGGAAAAATTGGTCATTACAAGATCTTGAGGGAGATCGGTAGAGGATCACAGGGGCACGTCTTCCTCGCCGAGGACATACGGCTGGCCCGCCGAGTCGCTCTCAAAGTCCTCTCGACGTCCTTTGCCAGATCCTCGGAGAACTTGCGGCGTTTTCGGCGCGAGGCCGAGGTCGCTTCACGCGTCGATCACCCCGGAATCTGCTCCGTTTACGAGGCCGGCGAGGCCGACGGGCACCACTTCATCGCGATGCGCTATGTTCACGGAGAGACGCTGGCGCACAGGCTCGTGGCTCAGAGGAGTTCACCGCCCCGCGCCGACGGCGAGACTGTGGTGCTCGCGAGTTCGCCACGGGGAGAGGCGAGGGAGGAAAACAAGGAAGCTGGCGAGAGGGACGAGCGACCGGCCCCGACGGTGATGCTCGATCACGCCGAAATCATCAAGACTGTGCACTTGATGGAGCGCGCTGCGCGAGCCCTGCACGCAGCGCACGAGTCGGGCCTCATCCATCGCGACATCAAGCCGGGAAACATCATGATCACGAAGGAGGGAAGGCCGGTCATTCTCGACTTTGGCCTGGCGCGCTCCGAGGACAGCGACTTCCAGTCGCTCACACAGTCGGGCGACCTTCTCGGAACTCCCGCCTACATGTCTCCCGAACAGCTCTCCTCCCACCGGGTGCCTGTCGATCGACGCACCGACGTTTACTCCCTCGGCGTGACCCTCTACGAGTGCGTGACACTCAATCGGCCATTCGATGCCACATCCCGCGAAACGCTTTACAGAAAGATCCTTTCAGCGCCGCTTGCCGACCCCACTCGCATCAATCCAAAGATTCCGCGGGACTTGAAGGTTGTGATCGAGACTGCGGTCGAGAAGGATCGCGATCGACGGTACAAGACGGCCCTGGAATTGGCAGAGGACCTACGGCGAGTCCGGCTCTATGAGCCCATCCAGGCTCGGCCAGCAGGAGCGCTTCTCCGTTTCCGCCGCTGGACGCAGAGGAATCCAGTCCTTGCGACGGCCATTTTGGGGGCCTTCTTGATCCTTTCGACGGGTCTCGGCGTTGCCCTCGTGCTCCTTGAACAAGTGGAGTTGGCACGCATTGCGGCGGTGAACGCGGGCACAACCAAGGACGAGGCCTTGAAGGCCAGGGCTCTGGTTCTCGAGGCCCTCCAGGCCGAAAGCAACGCCAAGGAGGAGGCGCTTGTCGCCCGTCAGATAGCATTCCAACGCGCCGAGAGCTCCCGCCTCACCGCCGAGGCCGGCAGCGTCCTCGAGGAAAGCCCCGGCACGGCGCTGCTCCTGGCCCTTGAGGCAGCGAACCGCGAAAAGGGCCCGGTTCTCAACAATGTGCTTGTGGACATCCTGAGAGTCCACCGTGAAGACCGAATGATCCTGGGTCCTTATGGACGAGTTGGCGAGCTGTTCCTCAAGGAGGACGGCAGCTTCTTGCTCATGCACACCTGGGGTGGCCTGGGCGCGCGGGTCTACGACCTGGGGACCGGCAAGCTCATCAGCTTGGTCAGAGACTTGACGGACACGGGCTGGGTCGCCGCGTTCAGCCCCGACGGCGAGCTGATGGTGACCGCTCCGTACATGACGAGAACCCCCGAGGCCCGCCTCTGGTCCACCACCACCGGCGAGTACCTCGGCAGTTTGCGGGGCGGACACACCGACCTCATCAACTCCGTGACCTTCGACGCAAGCGGCCGTAATGTCATCACGGCCTCCGAGGACTCCACGGTTCGCATCTGGGACCTTGAGACCGGCAAGCGCGTCCAGACACTCCGGGTAACCGAAGGGGGCGTGACACAGGTGGAGGTCGCGAAGGACGGCAAGCGTCTCCTCGCCGTCTCGACAGGGGCCAGCTCTTCCAGATCGCGGGATCCTTCCGGGCGACTGCCCTGGGGCTGGGGTTGGGCCATTCGAGTGTGGGATGTGGACACCGGGAAATCCCTGCACGAGGCGCGAGGACTCCCCCCCGGCACAGTCGTCGCGGCCCTGAGCCCCAACGGTCGCTACGTCGCGCAAGCAAGCAATACGGGCGGAAAGAACGCCCTTGTCTTGAAAGACCTCGCTGCAGATCGCGAAATCCCGCTCATGGATGCAAGGGATCTCGCCATTTCCAATCTCACGTTTGACCCGGGCTCAAGCCGCCTCGTGGGAGTGGTCAATGGCGCCACGAGCCACTTGAACGCACCGGGGCTGGCCGCCTCGGGTCATCGCTTCGTTGCCCATGTCTGGAACATCGAAAATGGAGTAAGCACTACGAAGCTCGTGGGGCACGACAACCTCATCCGATCGGTCTCCTTCAGCGCCGATGGCGGGCGCATCGTGACTGGATCCAACGATAACACTGCACGGGTATGGCACTCACGGACGGGTGAGTTGCTCACAACCCTTCGTGGGCACGAGGCGGGCGTCACAAAGGCGTACTTCACCGCCGACGGAAAAAACGTCACCACCGTTTCTCTCGACAAGTCCGTTCGCGTCTGGAATGTGGACATGGAACGAGCCTTCGCGACACTCCCGTTCGCGCCCCAAAATGCGCAGGTCGCGGTCTTCAACAACGACGGGAACAGGCTCCTTACGGCCACCGGTCCGAACGGCACGGTCTGGGACGTATCGACGCAAGCGGGACTCGGGGTGGTGGGCCCGCCGATCAGTGAGCAGCCCGGGATCCTGCAGAAGATTGGAATCGGAATCGGGACGGACCCGAAGGCAGAAAAGATTCAGGACGCCCTGTTCAGCCCGGACGGCAATCGCCTTCTCGTGAAACTCGCCAGCAGGACTGAGATTTGGGGCGACGATGGCTGGGGGCTCATCTCAGTATGGCGTCCTGAAAGCTTCAGCACACGGATCGCTTCGCGATTCAGCCCCGATGGAAAGTACGTCGTGAGCACGCAAGCAAGCACCAGGGCGCCGGAAGAGCGCAAGGGGGTCTTCGCCGTGGGCGAACCCGCAAGAAAAGTGGAGCCTGACCAATTCGAGGCTGTCTTGTGGGAAGCCTCCACAGGTACGGTCATCTGGACGCTGCGGGGCCATCCCAATGTAATCTCGGGGATCGAGTTCAGCGCCGACTCCCGTCGACTCCTTACCTGGAGCCGCGGAGCCCTCGCGAAGCTCTGGGATGTGGAAACGGGTGCCCTTCTCCGTGAGACCGAGCTGCCCCAGGGCCGCGTGTGGACAGCTCGATTCAAGGAGTCGGAAGCGAAGCTGCTGGTCAGTGGAACGCGGGACACGCTCTATCTCACCACCCTCGACGAAGGCTCGGAGGCCATCCCACTCACCGGGCACCTCGAGAGCTTGACAGATGCCACGTTTTCACTCGACGGCACCAGGGTGTTAACTGTGTCGCGCGACCGCACGGCCCGCATCTGGAGCGTGACCACCGGTGAGCCACTGTATGTCCTGGAAGGGCACAAGGCCCCCCTTCTGGGAGCCTCTTTCAGCAATGACGGAACGCTCGCCGTCACGTTTGCCGAGGATCAAACAGCTCGGGTCTGGAGCGTTTGGACGGGCAAGGAGGTCATCAGCCTCCGTCACGACGAGCCAATTCTTTCCGCTTCAATGACCGCCGACAATCGCAGTGTCCAGACGGTCAGCGAGAGCCGGGTGCCCCGGCTCTGGCCACTCGACCCGGTCGAAGAGGCGCGGCTCAGAAAGTCACGAGAGCTCACCCCCCGGGAGATGGAGCTCTTTGAAATCAGCACCCCCGAGGAGCGAGAGGCTTACGCACGAGGACTCGAATTGAGAGACCTTGTTGGGGAGGTCGAGGCCCGCTCGAGCAATGCCGCCAGCGCGGAGGTCGAGCTGAACCGCCCCACCACGCGCGTCGGCACCCTCAACCGTCTGGAGTCGTTGATCCGGGGCCAATTTCGCAGCGCTCCGGATCTCACCAGTGCGGAGGAGACCGTTCGATCTGCCATGGAAAGCAGCCCGCGGAAGTTGCCCGAGCTCCTCGGTGCACTCGGCCTCGTTCTCTCACTACAGGGAAAGAAGCACGAAGCCGTTCGCCTCTTCGAGGACGCGGTCCACCTGGAGCCAAGCCGCTGGCTTGTCAATGGCCTGGCCCGTCGACGCGTGGAGGTCCTCCCGGACCTCACCACCTATGCCTCCATTGACGCAGCCCTGGAGAACCCTGAGCCGCTCGTTCCTTTCGCCGCCGAGTGGCGCTACTGGAAGGGCGTCAAGGCTCCCTCGGCGGGCCTCGAATGGACCGAGGCGCGATTCGAGGATTCGAGCTGGACGAGGGGGCCGGCAGGCTTCGGCTACGGAGACGATGACGACGCCACCGTGCTCCAGGACATGATGGGCAACTACACAACCCTCTATCTACGCCACAAATTCCACTTCGCTGACCCGAGCAGGCTCGAGTCGCTGCGACTGACGGCCTATGCCGACGATGGCTTCGTGGCCTATTTGAACGGCAGGGAGATCGCGCGATCCCTGGCGAGCAAAGCTGGCATGACGGTGTCGCCCGGCTCCGTGGCTGACCGCGAGGTGAGTGAATCGCCATTCCAGCCAACTCAGGTCTCACTGGAACCGAGCCTCCTACTTCCGGGAGCCAACTTGCTCGCCGTCGTGGGACTCAACCGATCAAAATCCAGCCCCGATTTCACGCTGCAGGTCCGGCTCTCGGGGACCTACAAGTCATCATGGAAAGCCGATACTGAGCGGTTCGAAGCCTTTCGATCCGTGGCGACCGGAGCGGACAGGGAAGAGCGCCTTACCTATCTCGAGGCCAGGATCCTCGCCAGGGCTGGAGAGCACAGGGAGGCCATTGCCAAGCTCCTCGAAGTTGTTTTGAAGAGCCCACTCCGTCCGGAGCCGCTCTTGCATCTGGTCGAGAGCATGCGCGCCACAAACGACGCAGCGCGAGCAGAAGAGAAGCTCCGCGACGCGCTTCGATCCAGTCTGCACGGCTCGGAAGCAGTCTGGGAGACGTGGTTCCAGGTGGCCACGGCCGATCTCGGGCAATCAACACAGGAGCTCCTGAGAAGCTGGCCGCCGACACCGAGCGATGATCCGCTGGCGCCCGGATCGGGTCTCCGCTGGGCCCTCGAGCAGCTCGAGCTTCACCGTGCGATTCGCCTTCGGGCGGGCCAGGGAGAGGTTCGAGAACCCAACGGTGTTCTCTGGGCAGCCGATCGTTTCTTCAAGGGCGGTGTTGCACAACGCTTTCGTTTCAGACCTGAGATCTCGGGCACCTCGACACCGGAGCTCTATCGTTCCCACCGCTGGTTCGGTCCCTACAAGACCCGCAGCGGCTATCGTATCCCAGTCCCGCGGGACACCTACAGGGTGCGCCTTCATTTCGCCGAAATGGACTTCGACACTCCCCGCTCGCGAGTCTTCGGCGTGAAGCTCGAGGGGACGCAGGTCCTCAAGTCCTTCGACGTGGTGGCGAAAGTTGGCCCCTTGACTGCGCATACCGAAGCCTTCGAGCTGAGGGTCCTTGACGGATTCCTCGACATCGAGTTCACGCACGAGGTGAACAACCCAGCGATCTCGGCAATCGAGGTCGAGCCGTCCTGGTGAGCAGGAGGAGGCGGTGGGAACCTTGCACGCTCCTGTTGTTCTACCGCACGCGGGCAGTGATGAGACCTTTTGCAGCCTGCGAAAGGTTGCGACTGCTCGCGCCAGAGGCGCCCGGCGCCCATCAGGCGCCGAGGAGGGGGTTTGCGGCGAGCTGGCGGAGCCGCAAA
>SXIK01000172.1 GCA_005772855.1 Planctomycetia bacterium
CGTTCACTGCCTGCACGAAGACACGGGTTACGGATGTCGAGCCACTCGCGTCGCTCACCGTAAGCTCGAGGCCAAAGACACCAAGCTTATCCGGCACGAAAGTCGCCAGGGCAGCGTTCTGGTTTCCGACGGTCGCCGTACTGCCGGTGGGAGCGCTCACGAGCTTCCAGAGGAAGGTCAGTGCTCCGTCCCCGGTGGAGTTGCGCCCATCGAGCGCAACTCTACTGCCGCGAGTGACGACTTCTTCAACTTGAGCCACGGCAGCCGCGGGTGTGCCGAGCACCTCAATCTCCACCATATCCACGCCGGTGGCTCCAGCACTGTCCTCAGCCTCGAGCGTGAGGGTGTGTCTTCCCGCCGGGAGCCCCGCCAGTGACAGGCGGCTGCCCTTGCCCATGGAGCGCAAACTGCTCGAGCGCCAGATGAGGGCGAGCTCCTGGAGATTGCCATCCTCGAGGTCGATACCTTCCCCCTCGAGAAGAATCGCCTGCCCCGCGGCGAACTGAGTGTCCTGTGCGGGACTCAAAATGGTTGCCGTGGGTCTCTTGTTCGAGATGCTCATGGGCGCATCCTGGTCGTCTGTAGTTGTGTTCACTCCATCCGTGGCCAAAATCCGGAAGAGGCCGCTTGTCGTCCCTCTCAAGCGTCCCAGGGGAACGTCAAGTTCCGTACTGCCAAGGCCACTTTCGATCGGCTCCCAAGTCTGGCCATTATCCGCCGAGTAGAGCAATGTGTAGGTCAACGCGTCGCCGTCCCGGTCCGAGCCGATCCAAGTCACACGAAGGGACTTACCGACGCCGCGGTCGAGGGGACCGTTGGGTGCCACAAGCCGGACCTGCGGCGCGTTCGTGCTCACGTCGCGGGCGGCAAACTCCCGCCCGTTCTTCAAGATCACGATCCTCCGTGTATTGGCAGACCAGGGGAGCACGAGGTCGAAGCTCGCGGTCGACAGCTCACCTGGAAGCGCCTCGACATCCTTCACTGGCTCGAAAGCTCGCCGGATGAGGAGGCCGCCGGTGGAGCTTCTCAGCTCGATATGAAAGGGGCTATCGGGGGAATCGGGAGTCTCCTCGACATTCGAGAGCTTCAGGAACGGCCGCAGGCGGGCACTATTGCCGTCAGGAAGGATCTCTCCCTGGACAAAGAGAGCGTCGGCAAGCAACGCAGCCCCGGAGCCCTCGCTGCCGCCGCTTCCGCTGATGTCTCTCAGATTCTCCAGGATGCCCTCGTAGGTGTAGTCGGACATCCACTGGAAATCGCAGTAGGTCATGACATCTGTGAACGTACCAGGCGAGTAGACCTGCGTAGGAATCCCAAGGAGCGGATCCCCCACGTCGAAGCCGAATCCAGCCCCACCGATCTTGCCGCCGGCATAGGGATAGTCGTCGCCATCGTCGCTGCTTCCGCAGAAGCCAGGGTGCTTCCGACCATAGGTGTGCGCCAACTCGTGCCCGCCGTACCAGTCGGCGTAGCTGCCGTCGTTATCCCAACCAAAGGTGCCGTCGCCCGCCGGGCCAGACGCCACACGGCTTGGTATTCCGCGAGAGCATCCGCGCATAAACTCGTGAATGTCGGAGACCATGCCGTACCAGTGAACGTCCGCTCCCGCTGTGTCGACGCAGAGCTGGGAGCCGAACCCAAAGGACACACAGAGAGTGCGCATGCGATGGAGGCGGGCGTTCACATCATCGCAGTCGAAATCCACGCCCGGTGTGCCGTCAAATGGCGCGAGAAACTTCCGGAGAAACTGAACCTGGCCCGTGGGATAAGCGCGGCGGAGCCACGATTCGAGGAGCTGAAAGTCAAGCAGGCGCGGGTCATGGACGGCCCCATCCCTCTCATAACCGACGCTCCACAGAACCACTTTCAGCGGGGGCGCTTCTTCGAACTCAACGGTCCGCGGAGTACCGAACTGAGTGGTGTTGCTGCAACCATTGCATCCGGCAGTCATGGGCACACCCTCCACCGAAATCTGCGTCAATTCCAGGTGGATCTTACCCTCGCGGATCCACTCCCAGGGCAGCTGGAAGTTGAGGGTTCCGTCCACGGCGCTGCGCCGCGGCCCAATGGCAGCGTTGTCGGTAAGCGAAATCAAGTTCGAAGAGGTGATGGTCAAGGGCCCCCCCACGGGACTGCCGTCAGGCCGCGTGGCGAAGACCTTGCCACGAACCTTGCTGACCGAGACGCCCGGGGCATTGAGCAAGCGAACATATGCGCGGGCAACCGTGCGCTTGCCTGCGATAAGCGGTACCGTGTGGTCGAGATCTTGAATCGTTTGGGTGACCTCGAACCGGTCGAGCGCAAAGCGGAGATTGTCCGGAAGCTTGTTGTAGATCACGTTGCGCTGTAGCGTCGTCGTGCCCTTGCAGTTTCTAAGCCTGAGCGTGAGCTGGTTCGTACCCGGAAAGAGTGGGCTCACGCGGATGGGCCCGAAATTTCCTCCGTTGAGGGGGAACCAGTTACCCGAGAGGAGATCCATTGTGTAGCTGCCCGTGGAGCTAGTGACCTCAAGACTCGCTTCCTTCAGAGCCTCCTCCGTGGTGAACGATCCCTGGAAGAGGTACGAACCAATCTGCGTCGTGAAACCCTGCGTCGGCTCGACCCAGGTAAGGGCTGGCACGGTGTTCGCGCCACAAGGGGGCGCCGGACCTTGCGTGTCGAACTCAACGTCATCGACCGTGAACGAGTTCATGAAAGCCGGTTGGCCATCGACAGACAAACTGATGGTCGCTTTGCGGATCAAGGCGCTCGCCGCCACCACCTCAATTGGTGCGTGGGCCAGGCCAACTTGATTCTGGGGTGGAAGCACGACGGTAGCCTCCCGCGCAAGCACTCCAGTGCTAGTGAAAGCCCTCAGGTGGACCGTGAAGGGAACTTGATTCGGGAAACCGACGCCGACCCAGGCTTTCACCCTCCTCTGGCCCGCAGTAAACGTCATCTCGATCGGCACGGAGCAAAACTCCTGCGCAAAACACTGCTCGATGCCCTTCGTGCCCGAGTGCGCGTAACCAGCGGGGTAACCAGGTTGGACGACATAGTCGATGCAAGAAGCCCGGTTGAAGCTGATCCCCTGGTTTTCGAACTGGGCCAAGACCGCAGCTCGATGACCCAGCCCTTCGAAGTTAATTACTACCGGAGCTGCAAGGATCAGCTGGGGTGCAAGCCCGCCGAGAAACAAGACACAAGAGACCATGGATATACGCCAACAATGCAGTGTCACTGGGAGACTCCTTTCGAGCCTACTTCCGTAGTCGATCCGCAAGGCCCGAGGCCAAGCGAACGGCCGCCAGGTAAGGAGCGACTACGTAACGGGGCTCCAAGACGGAGGGCACGCGGGCAAGCGTCTCCCGTGAGGGAAACCGGCGCTGGCTCCAAGAGGGGTGATAGAAGGAACCACGCAGGCAGTCAACGGCACCCTGCGGGTCAGCGCCCGGGCTTGCCTCCGGGCGCATTGTCCGGAGCGCAAGCGGAGGAGATCTGTGACCAGAAATCTCTGGCCAAGGGCTCAGCTGTGTGCGGCATGGCCAGGAACAGCAGCGACACCGGCAAAGATCACCCTCAAGAGGTGATACCCGAAACGAAGCCCGATGTTCGACAGGAAGAGTTTGGCATCAAGCACTGCCTGCAAGGCGAGCCGGAGTTGACCTGGTGGCGATGACGTTTGCGCAGAGGAAGCTCGCGGTCCTCGTCCACTGCTGATTCCCCCACGGGACATGGATTCGTCTGCCTGCCTGGGTTACAAAGATGGGGCATGCGAGTCCTCCTGGCCTTCCTTCTGAGTTCTGGTCTCGCCGCCGAAACCGTCCACTTTGGGTTCTCTTCGCGGCCGCTGGTGAGCCCGGTTCCCTTCGAGGGCATTCTTGGCGGCGAGAGCGGCCAGGCGAGCTTGACGATTCCAGTGGCTCCGGGTGAGCGTGGAGTGACGCACGTCTTCGCCAATATTGTCTCCGCCTTGCCATTGGGCCACGGCATTTCCGCCTGGCGCCTGGCCATCCAGGCCGAAGGGCTGGGAGTGATTTTGTCCGCGACAGGCAATGGCACCGCGGCCGAGCGTGCTATCGCCGACGGCTTTCATCAAGTCGAAGTCGTCGATTTTGCGACCGGCATCCCACGCTACGGCGTGGTGGCGGTGGCAACGCTGCCCACCAGCATGCCCACGACGCTGCCATCCACTGGCACGCAGTCTGTTCTCGACCTCGAGATAATGGGCTTCGGCACCCCCAACGATGACTGCCGGCTGCGTTTCCACGATGGCCTCTACTGGCGCAATCCAGAGTGGGTCAATCAAGTCACGGTGAGCGGCGGGCCGGAGCCTGAGTCCCCGCCAATCGGCAATTTGGCCTCGATCGAGCTGCAACTGCTGTTCGTCCCCGGGCCGGCCGCGCCGTTTGTGCGCGCGGATGCGAATGGCGACGGCGATCTCGACATCTCTGATGCCATCTGGACGCTGATGGCCCTCTTCGCCGGTGGGCCAGCTCCCCAGTGCGAAGACGCGGCCGATGCCAACGATGATGGCAGGCTGGACCTCGCCGACGCAATCTACTTGCTCGGCTTTCTCTTCCTCGGCGAAGAGGCACCTCCGGCGCCGCATCCCGCGTGTGGCGATGATCCAGGCGTCGATGACCTCGACTGCGGGCAGACGCCGTCCTCCTGCTCATGAAGCGAGCGTCGTGGACTTGCTGGCGCCGTGGCGCTTGCGCTCGTGCGTTGTCTGCTTGCACCACGCCCCGCGACGGCGGCCTAGTAGGTCGGCACACGGCGGCCGAGCGCGTCGGTGGCGACCCAGGTCCAGTGGCGAGCTCACTGCCGGCAGCTCGCCGGGGACGCCCGGCAACCCTGTGATGCGTCGGTCGGGAGCACGCCCTCTCCGCACGCCGGGAAGGGCACGGGAGGCGCGGGGCCGCCAAGGAAGAAGTGGCTCAGTGTGTGGACCGCATCGGCCACGCCCGTGAGCTTGCCGTCGCCGGTTGCATCGCACGCCGCAAGGCATGGCGAAGCGTTCGAGGGTCAGGCGTGGGATGGAGAAGTTGCCGTGAGCTGCGATAGGGGCCGCCGACCAGAGCGTCCGCCCGGGCCGCCAGGTAGAGCGATCCCTTGGATCGTGTACGGATAGCTGAGCGCCTCCGTCTGGGTGCGCAGATCGTTGAGAATCTGGTGAAGTGAAGCGCCACACCGCGAACCCTATCCATTGCAGTACGATGCGCCGCAACGGTCTGGACGTCCACAAGGTTACGATCGCCATCGCGCAGGCCATCGGGGCTGGAAAACCCAGCTTGTCGGGGCAGTTCCGAGCGGCTGGGTCCGCCGGAGCCCTGGCGGTGCGCGTACGAGACTGGGCCCACC
>SXIK01000024.1 GCA_005772855.1 Planctomycetia bacterium
AGGAAGAGCACGCTCGCGCGCTCACCGCCCTCGTCCGCCTCGTAGCGAAAGAAAAACTTCAACACGCTCAACGAGCTGCGCCCGGTCCTTTCGTCGTCGCGCTGGCTGTAGAACGGATTCACGGTGAGCTCTCGCTGCCCCTCGACCTTTCGCTTCACGACGAAACGATGGAGGATTCTGAAGTCGGAATCGCCGTTTCGCCTCCGGGTGCTCTGGAGAAGTTGCCAGAGGAAAGACCAGTGGCTCTCCTCCTCGTTCGCGAGGCTGTTCCACGCGAAGAAAAATCTTGCCGGGTTCCAGTAATTGACGGGCTCCGCGCCATGATCGCGCTGGTAGTAAAACGGGAAGACGCCGAGGCCCGAGCCCGCCAGGCTCCAGTGGTAAAACGCGAGCGGAAGAAAGTGGAACCAACCCTCAGGCGGGCTCAAGTTGGAGCTCCAATAGAAAAGGTAGAGCGGGCCCATCAAGGTCTTTGATCGGTCTTCTCGTTCGCGCCACCCAAGGAGGAGCGGAAAGATGGAGAAGCGCTGTTCCTCGTGGCCGCTGTACCACTGAAAGATCGAAGTCCAGCCCCAGAAGTTAGACTCTGCCCCTGGGCCATGCTCCACCGAGAGGGCCGGGTACAGGTAGAGGTAGTTGCGGTCGGCCGCCGAACCAACGTAGAACGACGGGAAAAGGCGGGAATCGAACGACCCCTTCACGCCGTGGAAGTGGACGATCGGCCAGGGCGCATTCAGGCTCCACTGCTCGTGACCCGAGGGCTCTTCTCGACCCCGGTGGTACTGGAAGAGCGGGTAGAGGGTCGAGTACGTGGTGGTATCGCTCGATGACTTCTCGAAGCTTCTCTCCCCCTTCAGCCCACGCCATTGGCCACTGGTACCCCAAAAGGGCCAGAAGTGCCTCAGGGTCGAGATCTCCACCACCGTTCCTTCCTTCGTCGCGCATTCCGTCTCATTCTGGCTCGAGAAATAGCAGGGCAGGACCATGGTCGTTTGCGCCTTGAGCGTCTCCCCGGACTCGTCGCTGTGAAAGAAAAAAGGCAAGACCCAGGCAAGGTGACCTTGCGGCGAGGAGCTCCAGTGGACGATCGGCCAGGGCGCCCACTGCCCAAGAGAATCATCGCCAAACGTCTCGTGGCGCCGGTACAAGAACGCACCCACCCCCATCCAATCGCCAGCCGAGTTGCGCCTCCGGTCATAGAAGGGCAGGGCCCTCACGATGTGCAAGGAGGCGTTTTCGGTCTCCTCGTAATAGCACCCAAGCGGCCAGAGGACGTCGACGCCCCACTTCCGGGGGCTTGTGTGGAAGTGGCTCAAGAAGGTGGGGTAATAGTCGTCACGAACCCGGCCCTCTTCGCTCTCCACCCGGCCGAAAAAGACCGAGTAAAGACGGCTCCAAGATCCGGACAGGTGGCTCTCTGTCGCCCAGTAGAAAGGCAACACGCGGTCCTCGTGCACTTGTGCATCATCGCGAAACCTCAAGAACGGCCAGAGCGCGTGCACGTCGTGGCCTCCCTCGTCCCAGGTGCCGCCGGTCAGGAGGGGTGGAACGGCCCAGCCGCGTCGTCCGCTGGATCGGCGCCACAGGGCCGCGAGCGGTGTAATGAGATGGCCAGTCTCACCAGCATCGCGGGCCCAGAAGAGAGGGAACAGGGACGCTTCCCTTCCACGTTCCGGGGAATCCTCGAAGCGGGCGAGCGAGATTCCCGAGAGGGTCTCCCGATCGAAATTGAGGGCGGTGGCGATCGTCCAGGCCGTCCGCTCAAGGCTCGAGCGCCGCTCGAAGATTTCAAAAATGGCCGGAATGCCCAGCCTCAGGAATGTCTCGCCGGGCGAACCGAAGGTGGCCATCCGATGGAGGACGGGAATCCAGCGATAGGGCCCCATCTCCGGGTCCTGTGCCCAGTGGAAGATGGGCCACAGAAGGGTGTGTCTCGACGAGTCGGACCTCCAGGAATAGAAGAGCGGCAGGATGACATCGTGATCGCTTTCGGGGCTCCGACGCCTCAGATAAAGGAGCGGATAGAGAGCAAATTGATCCTCGGTGCGGCCCTTCCACAGTGATGCGCAGTAAAGAGGCAAGAGATGGTGGTGCCAATCGCCGTCAGGCTCGGTCTCTGCCTTGAAGAGGCCAAGGAGCGCGGTACGCTGCTCGGCGCCGGACTCGTAGACCTCCTGGCTCCAGAAAGGCCAGAGGCCGAAGTAGTCAGCCTGGCGCCGGAGGCCCCGGGGGCCATCCCCCTCCTGAGCGGCCAAGCTCTCGGCGAGGATGAGACAGAAGAGCCCGGCGACCTTTGCAATCCGCAAGCTCCACCACGCTCTCGGTGTCGGCACTCAGTACTTCCCGCTACAAGCCGCCGTCAGAAATGACTGGAGGGCTTGACGTCCTGGCCTCTACCGCGGGCGCCTGTGGAACCGCCCGATCCCAAACCCCCTGGCGATGGCGGGGGGTAAACCGCGAGACCCGACGCAATTCTTGGCGCACAGGATCCATCAGAACCGCTCGGGAACGTTCCAGAGCTTGACCGTGCCATCTTCTTCGTTGTCGATGAGTCCGCTAGCCACCGCTATTTTCTTGCCGTCAGGCGAGAAGGAGACGGACCACACAGTGCTCTTGAGGTCATCCAGGCTCGCAAACTCAGCCGCATGCGCGACATCCCAGATGATGACACGGTGGTCGAAGCCGCCCGAGACAAGCCGGCGGCCGTCCTGGGAGAACGCCACCGAGCTGACCCAGTTCTTGTGACCCTTCAAGACGGCCTTTTCACTGTACGCTCCAGCCGAGGCGCCCTCGGCGAGCGCCCAGAGACGCACGTTGCTGTCGGCCCCGCCGGAGGCCAGCGTCTTTTGATCCGGGCTGAAGGCGACGCACCATACGGCATTCTCGTGCCCCTTGAGGGTCGAAAGCTCGGCGCCCTTTTCAATATCCCAAACTTTGATTGTGTTGTCGAAGCTCGCCGTCGCGAGCAGCTTGCCGTCGGGTGAAAAAGCAACAGAGCGGACCGTTCCCGTGTGCCCCTTCAAGGTGGCCTTCTCGGCTCCGCTCGAGGCATCCCAGACCTTGGCGGTCGTGTCCTCGCTTCCCGTCACGGCGACACTGCCGCTCGGCGAAAACGCGACGCAGGTAACCCAGTTCGAGTGCCCCTTGAGAGTGGCGATTTCCTTCATCGCCTGCGCGTCCCAGATCTTCACGGTCTTGTCAAAGCTCGCGGTCGCAAGGCGTTTCCCCTGCCGGTCAAACGTCACCGACCAGACCGTGCTCTCGTGGCCTGGAAGGGTGCCCTTCTGCTTGCCCTGAGCAACGTCCCACAACTTCACCTCACCCGGTTTGAAGACGATCGTGTGCCCACCCACCGTGGCGAGCGTGTTTCCATCGGGCGCATAGGCAACCGATGTAACCCATGTCGTCTGGCCCTTCAGCGGCGCCCATTCTTTCGGCTTCGGCGCCTCGACAACTCTCTCTGGCCACTTGAGCCCCTGATCGATCCAGGCCCTCAGAAGCCCGACCTGCTCGGCCGTGAGCGGCTCCGCATTCGGGGGAGGCATCCGGGTGTCGGGGTCAAGCCCAGCCACGAACTTGATCAACTCGCTTTCAGCACTCTTCCCCACAACAATCGCAACTCCCCCTTCCCCGCCCTTGATCGCGGCCTCTCGTGAATCGATCCGATAACGGCTCTTCTGCTTGTCCGGCCCGTGGCACTTGATGCAGGTCGCGGTCAGAATGGGCTCGATATCCCTGGCATAGACGATCTCCTTGGTGGCCGGAGGCGGCAGATTCGCTTTGTCTTGCGCCGCGACGAACGCCGGTGCGAGGAGGAACAGGGCTTGGAGGCAAATCAAGCTTCGTTTCATGGGTAGCTCCTTGTCTTGTGTGATTGGAGAAGCCATTATGCCGCGGACCCAGGGCACATGCTGCAAATACTTTTTGAGGAAATGGGGATAGACCCTGTACCCCCCGGCGCAGATGGTGGGTGAGGCCTGGCCAGGTCAGGATGTCCCCATCATGGCCGCGCGGAGCATGACGGCCCGTTGAACGGATCTGCACGAGTTGCGCCTGGCCAAAATTTCGGCTCGGCTTCGCTCGATTTCAGTCATTCAGTCTCCACGACTGGACTCGAAACTCAAAAACGCGGCTTGCCCTGGAAGCTGGGTGCTCCGTCGAGGAGATCAAGATCACCCTCGATGTCCGAGAAGAAGGCCTCGGACTCCGAATCCTCGAGATACTCGGCAAAATCGTCCGCAAACTCCGCCCAAAATCCTCCATGAGGCTCCTGGTCGTGCTCCTGAAAATGAAGGAGCGAGGGCACCAAGTCCTCGGCAGCCACGCCAAGACACTCGGGGCAAAGCGATTCCTCGGGATCCATGAGGTCGGGGACCTCGCGAAAGCAACCGGAGCAGATCATGCTGCTTCATCGTCACGGTCGCTCGGTCAGCTTTAGAGCCCCTCCCAAATTTCCCTCTGGATTCCAGCCCCGGCTGGAAGCTTGCCGCTCGTGCCCTGGAGCCTGGTGCCGCCTGTGCACACTTCTTCAACAGGCCCTATGGGGACTCAGGCGTGAAGAGGCTTACAGCACTTGCGAGCTCCTTCGAGTCCCGAAACACGCGCCAGCGGCTCCCCGGAACGTCCTGAAAAGCCTTGACGATCCTCTCCGACTTCGCCCCCTCGTCGGTGACGTCGCGAATGAAGATCGCAAGGATCGCTCCCGGGAACTTGCGGGCAACGGCCCCGTAAATCTCGGGGTCCTTCTCGCCCGAGTCCCCGACGAGAACGAATTGTCGCTTCCCGGACGCCTCGATCAGCGGGACGATTTGACTTGTCTTGTAATCGATCGACGAGGAACAAATGTCGAGGATGCTCGAGTCCTTCAGTCGAAACGGCCTCATGTGAAACGTGCCCGCCGGGAAACCGCTGTCTCTCACAAACGCCTCGAGCGGCTCGTAGAGCTGCCACGGGCTGGCCGTCACATAATGAAAAACAGTTCTCCTCTCTGCCCACGCCCGGTACAGAGCTGGCATGCCTTCGACCATCTTGAAGTCCTTCAGGAATGTGTTGCGCAGAAGAGCCTTTCTGTCCAACACCTCGCTCACCTTGATCGTGTCGTCAATATCGGAGATGACCGAGATCCCAGCCCTGGAGACGATCTGCACCTGACCTCGAAACACCCTTGTTTCGCCCTTCTGAAGCGCTGCCTCCATGCCAATCGAGGCCTTCGCCGCGCCGGGCCTCTCCAGCTCGTTTCGAACCTCCTCGTCCGTGAGCCTCACTGTACCTCGAAAGTGCCCGTTCGGCTCTGACGCGCCAAGCTCCCGGGTCTTGCCACAGAGCTTGACCTTGAGAATTTTCCCGCGTTCATTGTCGACGAGGAAGGGTCGCAGCCGCCGCTCCAACATCAACTGCTCGTCAGGGTCATCCCCAACGCCGAGCGCCACGCGCAAGAGGTCGATGACCGACTTCCGCCAGGCGGAGTCCTCCTCCGGCTCGAAGATGCAACCGTGGATCTCAACCTCCCAGCCACCACCCTTCGCGGGGCGCGCAATGCCCGGGAACAAGATTACACTCTCATCCGGCTCGACCTTCTCGCGCTGGCAGCTGAAGAGCAGGAAGACCGCCAAAAAAGTCGACGGAGCTATTGGAAGTCCGATCATGGTGACGTAGAAGATATCCTTCGGCTCTCTTTTCGAAACAACAATGGGAGCCCAACTCAACCTCCGTGTCGAATTCAGACCCCACGATGCAGCCCTCCCGGATCCATATGGAGCTGAACGAACGCGCGGCCCGCATCGCCGGTGAGGCCGCTCGCGATCCAGGTCGCTTCCGCGTTCAAGTCAGCGAAGCGCCCGGCGGCGGGCAAGTCATCGACGCCGGGGTCAATGCTCCCGGTGGCATCGAGGCTGGCCTGCTGCTTGCAAGAGTCTGCCTCGCCGGTCTCGCCAGGGTGAGCCTCGAGACAATGGTGCAAGATTCCGCAGGCGCGCAAGAAATCACCGGGAAGCTCACCTCGTGCCCCCGTGTGCAGGTGCATACGGATCATCCGGTGGCCGCGTGCATGGCATCGCAGTATGCGGGCTGGCAGCTCTCGGTCGGCAAGCTCTTCGCCATGGGTTCGGGCCCGATGCGCGCAGCTTACGGAAAGGAAGAGCTATTCAGTCATGTGGGGTTTACCGAGCAGCCGGCGTGCGCAGTGGGAGTGCTCGAGACGAGTGCGATCCCTGGCACTGAAGTCTTCCAGCACCTCTCCGAGAAGCTGGGGATCCATCCGCGAGGCATCACCCTGCTCGTGGCTCGGACCAGGAGCCTCGCAGGGTCACTCCAGGTGGTGGCGAGGTCGGTCGAGACAGCGCTCCACAAGCTGCATCTGCTCCAGTTCGACCTCTCACGGATCGAGTCCGGGTACGGGGCGGCGCCGTTGCCGCCGCCCGCGAAAAATGACCTCGCGGCACTCGGTCGCACGAACGACGCGGTCCTTTACGGTGCCCGGGTAACCCTCTGGGTCCGCGGCGACGATGAGTCCATCACTGCGATCGGCGATCGTGTGCCGTCTTCGTCGTCCAGCGACTTCGGCGCCCCGTTTGGAGAGGTGTTCGAGCGGTACGGGCGTGACTTCTACAAGGTCGACCCGGCCCTCTTCAGTCCAGCCCAGGTGACGTTTCAGAACCTCGACACGGGCCACACTCATGTATTCGGAAAGCCCGCGCCCGAGGTGCTCGAGCGATCTTTTTTCGGATAGGGAGCGCGGCGTTGAGAACCGCAATCCTTGCGTCGAGCGAAGGGTGGCACGTGCGCGACCTGCGCCGTGCAGCCGCCGAGCTGGGTCTCGGGGTTGAACGTCTAGATTTTCGTGATCTCAAGGGCTCCGCTGGCTGTGATCAAGCTTTCCCCTTCGATGCAGTGATCGTGCGGACCATGCCTTCAGGCAGTCTCGAGCAAGTGATTTTCCGCATGGACGTCCTGGGGCTCCTCGAGGCCTCTGGCGTCCGTGTCGTCAACCCGCCCCGAGCGCTCGAGACAGCGATCGACAAGTACCTCGGCTCTGCCCGCATGGCCTCGGTGGGGCTCCCGGTGCCGAGGACGATTGTCTGCGAGCGCTCGGCGAAGGGGCTCGAAGCCTTTGAAGAGCTTGGTGGTGACGTCGTCCTCAAGCCTCTCTTCGGCTCCGAGGGAAAGGGCCTCGAACGCTTGACGAGCCGCGCCGATGCCACGGCATCTTTCGCGCGTCTCGAGGCGGAGGGCAAAGTGATCCTGGCGCAGCGATTCGTGAAGCACCCTGGACACGATTACAGGCTCTTTGTCCTCGGAGGCAAAGTCATCGCCGCCATGCGACGCGTGGCCGTGCGAGGCTGGATCACCAACGTGGCGCAAGGCGGCCGGCCCGAGCGGGTCGAGACGACAGGCGAGCTCGAACTCCTGGCCCTGAGAGCTGCGGCAGCAATTGGCGCCCAGGTGGCGGGCGTCGACATCCTCCCCGACCTGGAGGGACGGCTCTGGGTCCTGGAGGTGAACGCCGTCCCGGGCTGGAAGGCGCTCGCCCCCACGACCGGCCTTGACGTGGCAAGGGCCGTGCTCGAGTGGACCGTAACGCCTGCTGTGGACATCCCACCGGCCGCACTGTAACGTGAGCGTCCAGCTACCCCACCTGAAAGGAAAAATAGCATGAATGAGACAACCGCCAAGGGATTCATTTCGGCCCTTTTTGACCTGAGCTTCAAGGAGCTCATCACAACAAAGGTCATCAAGCTCCTCTATGTGGTTGGCATATGCCTCGCCGGCCTTGGTTCTGTCATCATGCTAGCCACAGGGCTCTGGCAAGGCGGCCCTGGCCTCGCGGCCTTGATCGTTGCACCTCTCTCCTTCCTGCTGTCGGTAATTGGCCTGAGAATCTGGCTGGAGCTCGTCATGGTGATTTTCAAGATCTCGGACAATATCGAGCTCGTGGCAGGAAAGGCTGCCGGGCGCTAAATAGTCCGGCGCGATTCCGAGTGCTCAGCATTCGCCGAGGAGTTTTCCGCGATGGCGCGAAGCGAAGGCCGACCGCGATCCTGGAAGGATCGCAGAGGCCAAGCGACAAAGCCAGCGCGGAGGAGAACCGGCGAGGCGCCACTCCGAATCGTGCCGGGCTATGTAGGAGCGGCCAGTCCTTCTCCTGGCAAGTCCTCGCTTGGGACGGGCCCGGGTTGGACTCGCGCGGCGAAGGCGCGAAGCGGCCTTCAAATCGGGCCGCCCAACAGGGTGAGCTCTCGCAGGGTCTGCCTCCGGTACCCCCCCCCAGCAATTTCGCGACCCTGATCGCGAAGAACTGAGGGGAAACCCTGCGAGCATGCTCACCCACAAGAGCCCATGGTCGGCGGGACGCAGCGCTCAGGCTGCCTTGCGAAAAATCCCCCCGGAGGCCGGTGTGAGTCCTGTCGAGCGCACGTTCGTCCGTCATTAAGATATAGACAAATGAAATGCAAGAATCTGCCGCAGAAATCCCAAAGATTTATTGTGGGGCCGCTCCCATGCAGGCAACTTGAACAGCCATGTTGTTACCAGAAAACGACTTGGAGACGATCGAGGCCTGGATCAGAAATGCTTGTTTTCTGGAGGCCTGGGCACGAAAGCCCGGTAACGTACACCCTGGCCAGGCCTTTTCAGACACCTCATTCGAGGACTTCGTCGCCAGCGCCAACGCGGTAGCTGGCCCACTGGCCAGGGCCCAGGGGCGTCCGCTCGGCGAGTCGATCCTGGAGGCGGTCCGATCGGCCCGCCTCCTGATGAGCCAAAACGCCAATCTTGGCATCGTGCTCCTCCTGGGGCCACTTTGCGCTGCCCCGGCCTCGCTCCTGCGAGGCACAGACTCTCCCTCTGGCCGCAACACGCTTCAGGACTGGCTCCGGGGATTCCTCGCGAGCCTCTCGATCCGCGACGCCGAGCACACCTATGAGGCCATCCTCCTGGCCGCCCCCGGGGGGCTCGGGTCAGCAAAATCGGGCGACGTCCGCGAAGGTCCCTCGGGCACCCTTCTCGCCATGATGGGCCTGGCCCGGGAACGTGACATCGTCGCGCGCCAGTACTCGAACGCGTTCGAGCAGGTCATCCACGAAGGGCTCGTCGATTTTCAGGCTGCGATCAAGACCGGGCGCGACCTCGAAACGGCGATCTTGCTTACCTTCCTGAAGCTTCTCGCGCGGCATGGGGACACCCTCATCGCGCGCAAATCGGGAGACGCAATCTCGTCCGAAGCCGCCCGCCGAGCCCGGGAGGCGCTCACATCCGGCTGGCCCGACTCGCCGGAGGGCGCGCGAAGTGTTCGCGACCTCGACCTCTGGCTTCGAGCCGACGGCAATCGACGCAACCCCGGAGCTTCCGCGGACATGATCGCGGCCGTCTTGTTTCTCGCGCTGGCGAGTGGGATAATTTCGCCGCTTTATCCACCTGTCGAGAGCGCAACGCCCCGCATGCAGAAATACAAGGTCCGCGTCACCAAGGACTACCTCACGTTTTGTTCCGCCCACTTCATCAGCTTCGAGGGCACGCAGTGCGAACGCCTCCACGGGCACAACTACAGGGTTGCCGCGGAAATTGAAGCGCCCCTGAACGACGACTACCTCGTCTTTGATTTCATAGTCTTGAAGAAAATCTTGCGCGATATTTCGAACGAACTGGACCACCGCATGCTGGTTCCAGTCCGCTCCAAGGCGCTGGAGGTCACGGTCGAGGAAACGAGCGTGGAGATTCGATACCACACGAAGAGGTGGGTCTTTCCAAGGGAGGACTGCGCTCTGCTCGACATTGAAAACACGACGGCGGAGCTTCTCGCTCGCTGGATCTCCGAGAGGCTTCGCGAGGAGATCCAGCACCACGCAAGGACCATCCCGTCTCCTCCCCGGGCGCCGGAAGTGATCCGTGTGGAGGTGGAAGAGTCACATGGCCAATCGGCAACGTACGAATCTCACGCCTGATACCGCGCAGCCACGGCGGGTTCCCGACATCTGTTTACGACGCACGGTGCTCGACGTGCCCAGTCCTGGAGGCCCCGAATGAAATTGTCCTCGGTGTGGGTTGCTCTTTCGCTGGTGTGGCCGCTGTTGGGCTGCCTCAAGCCCGGCGCGGGGCAAGTCGTGGCGGCCAAGCAGTGCGAGGACGAACTGCGGTCGCGACTCCCGACTTGCTTCAAGGCGCTCAGGGCGGGTCTTGCCGGTCAGGGGTCCGGGGGCCCGCTCGAGGCGCGCAACGACCGGGGCTCACTTCGTTGAGCCGTGGAGGTCCCAATTGAGTGCCCATGAGACGGGTCCGAGCCTGAACGGCCTGCGGGCAGTGGTCACGGGCTCCTCGAGCGGCATTGGCAGGGCAATACTGCTCGAGCTGGCCCAGGCAGGGGCGGAGGTGGTGGCGCACGCGAACTCGTCCTTCCCGGAGGCGGAAAGACTCTCGAAGGAGCTCGTCGCGGCGGGCAAGCGCGCGTGGGCGCTACGCGCCGACCTTCGTTCCACAGCCGACTGTGTACGCCTCGTGGACGAGGCCTCTGTGGCGATGGGCGGCATCGACGTCTGGGTCAATAACGCCGGCGCGGATATCCTCACCCGGGGCAAGCCCACGCTGAACTTCGAGACGAGGCTCCAAGATGTCTGGGCCGTGGATGTGAGAGCGACCATGATCCTGACGCGGACCGTGGGAGCTCGCATGCGTGAGGCTAAGGGAGGCGTCATCCTCAATATGGGCTGGGACCAGGCCGAGACCGGCATGGAAGGCGACTCGGCTGAGCTCTACGCCGCTGCCAAGGGAGCGGTCATGAGCTTCTCCAGGTGCGCTGCCCTCTCGCTCGCGCCCGGGGTACGGGTCAACTGCATCGCACCGGGCTGGATACAAACCGCATGGGGCGCGACAGCCAGTGGCGCATGGCACGAGCGAGTGGTACGCGAAACCCCCCTGGGCCGTTGGGGCCGGCCGGAGGACGTCGGCAGGGTGGCGCGTTTTCTGGTCTCGCCGGAGGCGGCCTATCTCACGGGGCAGGTCATTCGCGTGAACGGCGGTGCTGTAAGATAACGGGCGTGCTCCAGGGGCCCAGGCGCCCCGGAGCCGGCATCCACCCGCCCCCCGATTCGCGAAAGGAGCTTGATCCGACATGGCTGAAACCGTTCTCATTCCCGAGGAGATCAGTGATCGTCTCAAAACGTTGAAAGGCTGGGAGCTTCGCGATGGCTGGATCCGCCGCACGTACGCGACGCCAGGCTGGCCGCACACCCTCCTGCTTGTGAACGCGATCGGCTTTCGCGCGGAGGCCGCGTTTCACCACCCTGACTTGAACGTGAGCTGGGCCCAGGTCACCGTGAAGCTCCAGACGCACAGCGCAAAAGGCATCACGGAGAAGGACTTCGCCCTCGCACGCGAGATCGAAGCCATCGCCACGTGGCTCCCCAGTCCTGGCGGGCCGCTAGAAGGGTTCCCGAAGAAGTGGGTGAGGTAGCTGTCCCACCAACTCAAGGAGCACAGACTCAAGGAACACAGCCTTGCGAGCGAATCGCCTTCATCACGGGGAAGCTTGCCGAGCACGCCCTCCGGTCCGTGCTCGAGAGCTTCGCGCCGGCTGCCGGCATCGATTCCCAGGTCGTCGTCCTCAACATCGCCGTGGCGGCCCTCATGACTGCGGAGTGGGCCGCGAAACGAATCTCGCTTCCCGGCGGAGTCACCCGGGCAATTCTTCCCGGGTACTGCTCGGGAAACCTCGAGAGGCTTCGAGAGGTGACCGGCGTGCCGTTTGAGCACGGTCCGAAGGACTTGCGGGAGCTGCCAGGCCTCTTCGGGGCCCCATCGCGCGAGCTCGAACGCTACGGGCCGCACTCGATTGAGATCCTCGCCGAGATCAACCATGTACCACGGCTCGGCGCCGCGGAGGTGCTCGCGATCGCTCGACGCCACCGAAAGGACGGGGCCGACGTGATCGACCTCGGCTGCGACCCCGACGGGCCCTTCCGCGGAATCGCCGATCTCGTCCGCAGGCTCCGGGATGAGGAGTTTCGTGTCTCCATTGATTCGATGGATCCGCGAGAGATCGTGCCAGCGGTGGAAGCGGGCGCCGAGTGCGTGCTGAGCGTCAATGCAACCAACATCGACGCGCTGCGAGGCCTCTCCTGCGAGCTCGTCGTCGTGCCCGACGCGCCGTCTTCACTCGATGGACTGGATGGCTCCATGGAGAAACTCACAAGCTGGGGCATGAAATTTCGGCTCGATCCAGTGATCGAGCCGATCGGCTTTGGCTTCGCACAATCGCTCGGCCGCTATCTCGAGGTACGCCGGCGCTACCCGGAGGCCGAGATGCTCATGGGCACGGGGAATCTCACCGAGCTGACCGGCGCCGATACGGCACCGATAAACGTACTGCTCCTTGGCTTTTGCGAGGAGCTTGCCATTCGAAGAGTGCTCACCACGGAGGTGATCTCGTGGGCCGCCACGTGCGTAAAGGAAGCCGACCTCGCCAGGAAGCTCGTCCACTACGCTGTGAAAGAACGAAGAATCCCAAAGCACCTCGAGCCGGGGCTTCATCTGCTGCGGGACCCGAAGGTCTTGCGGCATGGCCCCGAGTTCCTTGAATCGCTCGCCACTCGGGTGCGCGACCGCAACTTCCGGATCTTCGCGGAAGATGGACTGATTCACGTGATTTCGGCCGGCCTCCACCTGTCGGCCGAGGATCCCCGGGAGCTCTTCGATCAGCTCGAAGTCAAGGATGCTTCCCACGCGTTTTACCTGGGCTACGAGATGGCGAAGGCAAGGACGGCTCTCACGCTGCGGAAAACCTACACGCAGGATGAAGCACTCCGCTGGGGCTTTCTCACAGTCGAGGAGACAAGCCACCTCGCCAGGGAGCAGGGGCGTGACCAGGGCAAGGAGTCCGATGCGAAGCGGGGGGCCCCTCCATGACGCAGGCGGTATCGTCCACAAGCTCTCTTCCGCGCGTCGTGCGCCTTGACCCGCCCCCGGACGCCTGGCAGGCGTTTCGTCGGCTGGCACATCTTCCCGGAGCACTCTTCCTTGACAGCTCCGCGGTGGAGCCCGTGCGCGGACGCTATTCGTACATCGCCGCCTCGCCCTTCGAATCCATTCAAGCGGGCGGCGAGGATCCTTTCCGCTGCGTGGCCCACCGCCTGGCCCCATGGACATGGCCCAAGATCCCCGGACTGCCGCCGTTTCAAGGAGGAGCCGCCGGAGTTTTTGGATATGGGCTCGGCCGCGCCATCGAACGGATTCCACCGCCCCGCATTGATGAATTCCAGGTGCCCGATCTCATCATCGGGCTTTACGACTGGGTGCTTGGATTCGATCACGTCGAGGGAACGTGTCACCTGATCTCCCAGGGATTTCCGCAGACAGGCATCGAGGCTCGAAGAGCCCGGGCCGAGCAGCGCGCTGCCGAGGTCTTGAGACTGCTGGCGGGCCCCGTGCCCCAGCCTCGTTGCGTCGAGCCGGAGCTTGCCCTTCCTCTCTCAAGCCTGGCTCCGTGCCAGGCAGTTCCGGGCCCCGAGGGTTTGCTCTCTGGATTTACTCGCCAGGGGTATGTGGAAGCCGTCGAGAAGGCCATCGAGTACATCCGCTCCGGCGATATTTTCCAGGTAAACCTTTCCCAGAGGTTGCTCTTCCCTCTGCGCTCGCCGCCAATTGAAATCTACGGCCGCCTGAGAGTGCGCAATCCAGCCCCTTACTCCGGCTACCTGAACGGCGGCGAAGTAACGATCCTGAGTTCCTCCCCGGAGCAATTCCTCTCGCTTTCGGACCGTGTCGTGATAACACGGCCCATCAAGGGAACACGCCCCAGGGGCTACACTTTCGAGGCCGACGCTTACAGCCAGGAGGCGCTGCGCGAGAGCGAAAAGGACAGGGCGGAAAACGTCAAGATCGTCGACCTCCTCCGCAACGATCTCTCCAGGGTCTCGAAACCCGGTTCCGTGACGGTTCCCCGGCTTTTCGACATCGAACGGCACCCTACAGTTCACCACCTTGTCTCGGAGGTGCGCGCCGAGCTGAAGGATGGCCTGGGAGCCATGGATCTCCTCCGCGCGACGTTCCCGGGAGGCTCGATCACGGGGGCACCGAAGGTGCGGGCGAGGGAGATCATCGCCGAGCTCGAACCGACCGCCAGAGGCCCCTACTGCGGATCCATGGGCTGGATCGCCTTCCACGGTGACATGGGGCTGAATATCCTGATCCGCACCGTGACAGCGGCGCAAGGCTGGCTTCAGTTTCCCGTGGGTGGCGGCATCGTCGCCCTTTCGAACCCCGAGGTCGAACACCAGGAAACCCTCCACAAGGCGGCGGGAATGGTACGCGCGCTCGTGGAGTAGCACGTGGGGGTTACCGGGCACCGTCGCCGGCGCCCACTTTCCTATTTCCCGCAGTCGAGACCGTCGAGGGTGGGGTCAAGGCCCGGCCGACCGGTTGGTTCGGGAAGAGGCTCACCGCCCCGAAAAAGATGATGGAGCGTGCGGATCGGATCCGTCACGGTAAGCGCTCCGTCGTCATCGGCATCGGCGGCGTCGAGACAAGGCACCGTGGGTGCGCCAAGGAAAAGGCGAAAGAGAGTGCCAATGGCATCGAAGAAAATGAGGCTCTCCTGGTCAATGTAGGGATTGAAGCGCTGGTCTTCGGTAATCTGGAATGCGCCGGTCGGTCCAGTCAAATCGACCTCCTGAACAAAGGTCTCGGGTTCGACGCCCACGCGGACGTTGTACGAGACGCGCCTCGCGTCGGGTGAAAGAGCCAGCCTGGGCTCGGCCGAACTGTGCCGCAGCATGGGGCCGGGCTTGCGTGTGACATTGACAGCGGGGCCGGAGCCGGAAGCGACGAAAACGTCGAGGTGCCCCGATCCCGTGCCAGCGAGAAATGCGACGCCGCCCTCGGAGGGAGCCGTTTGCGGCTCCGCCAGCTCGCCGCAAACCCCCGCCTCGGCGCCTGATGGGCGCCGGGCGCCTCTGGCGCGAGCAGCCGCAACCTTTCGCAGGCTGCAAAAGGTCTCATCACTGCCCGCGTGAGGTATAACACGGCGCGAGATTGAGCAGAGGACGCGATCACGGGAATCACCGGCGACAGCGCCCCCATGCGGAGGGTCTTCCAGCTCATCGAGGCCATGGGTCCAACCGAGATCCCCGTCCTCATTACTGGAGAGAGCGGAACAGGCAAGGAGCTTGTAGCGAGAGCCATCTGGCAGGAGTCGCGACGCGCCGAAAGGCCGTTTGTTGCCGAGAATTGCGCGGCAGTGCCCGAGAGCCTTCTCGAGAGCGCCCTTTTCGGGCACGTGAAGGGAGCCTTCACCGGCGCTGACAGCGATCGCCCGGGCCTCTTCGAGATGGCGGACGGCGGCACGACCTCGCCCGGCATGGCAAGATCGCGAGTCGCGATGGTAAGGGTTGAGCGGTAACCTTGAAGAGTTCTTGCAACAAGGCGACAGCACAGCTCCAGGGACTTCGACCCGGGATCGGAAACAAGAACGCACCCAACCCCATCTCACCTGATCTACAGGGATACTCTACTGAAGGAACGTCATGAATCAGCCCAAAGGTGTAGCTCTCTTGCCTTGGGCATTCCTTGTCGTCTTCGTCGGCACAAGCGCGCTCAAGCCCGATACCATCTTCAAGATCGGCTTTTCGGGCCCCGACGCACTTGGGACCAACGGCCCGGCGGAAGGCACCTACTACTCTACATTGGTTCACGAGGGGGGCGGCGCCGGCGCTCAGGGCTGGTCCCTGAGCCTCACGGCCAGAGGTGGCAAGATCACCTCCATCGACACAGTTGGCACAGCGACAGCAGCTTTATTCACTGATGGGTTCTCGCACCATGAAGTCACCAACGGCGTCGACAATGAGGGTGCTATCAGCGCGATTATTCTCTCCTTCACGACGGACGTCACACTTCCGGTCGACACAACGAGCACCCTGGCCCGACTCGGCGTGCGTGCGGGCCCCGGGCCAGCGACGCTCCTCTACGTTGACGGCCTCACCGGGGTAGGTCAGCCTGTCGCCAACGTCATCACCCAGGCCCAGGCCTCCAGGACGCCGACCTTCGTACCGTTCGAAATCAACGCGCCGCCGCCACCGAGTGAGCCCGAGGCCTGCGCCGTCAGCCTGGGCGACAAGGTGGGTGGTGCGCTCCAGTCCCCAGGCGACCAGGACGCCTACGAATTCTCTGCGCTCGACGGCACCCTCCTTGCCTTGAAGCTGAAGGGCACCGGCGGAAACGTACCACCAGGCCTCCAGCTCCGCACGCCCCAGGGTTCCTCGATCGACCTCGCCCCTTTCGCCAAGGTCAAGAAGACCTCGGTGAGCCTGAAGAACCTTTCGCTGCCTGGAGCTGGAGCCTACAAGCTCCTCGTCACTGGGGGGGCCGAGGCTTCGCCAAACTACTTGCTAACCCTCAAGGGCAAGGCCCCGCGGAGCCGCCTCTCACTCAAGGCCAATTTCACCGTGAGCTCGCCGGGAGAGATGTTCGAGCAGAGCTTCAGCGGCCTTGGCGGCGCACTCCTCACCGCGACCTTGAAGGGCAAGAAAATCACCCCCGACATCGTCGAGCTGCTGGCTCCGAACGGCCAACCGCTGTCGCTCGGGGGCGCGCTGATACCAGGTGCCAAGTCAACGAAGATCCAGGGGTGGACCATCCCCTCGACGGGAGCCTATGTGCTGAGGGTTCGAGGCTCGGGCCCCGAAGGATCCTCCGGCGCACTGACTCTCACGCTCAAGCAGAAGCCTGCGCAGGGACGAGTGCTCGCCGAGTGTGCAGAGTGACCGCGACAGCCCGAGGGTAAGCCGAATTGGTACCGTTCAGTGACAAGCTGCGTCAATTCCAAATTGGCAGGCTGTGAAGCTCGATTTACCAACAAGCTTGCGACCTTGAAGGCCGCCAGCGTTCAACTCCTGAGCACTGAAAGCTTTGAGCACTCCCCGAAACGCGTGGCCTGGCATTTGCTTTTCGTTCTTGTAAGGCCGCTGGCGTCGGGTCAGGTGCCAAGAGAGTTTTCCCAAGTCGAAGGAGGCCAATCCCATGCTTCGAACCACACTTCTTGTTTTGCTGAGCATTCTCACGGCGGGACCGCTGCTTGCCGAGGCCAAGCCGCTGCCTGTGCCCATGGACGGTTTGACATGCCGTCAGCTTGAAAGAGGGGCGTTGCTGGAGTGGAACTTTGTGTTCTTCGCCCCGATTCTTGCCTGGGTCATCCAGCGGGACGGTGAGGACCTCACGAAGCTCCCGCCGGAGGCAACCAGCTATTTTGACCCCTCTCCGGGAGGCGGATCGCACGTCTACAACCTCCGGGCCATCAACTTCGACGGCACTATCAATGACCTTGCCAAGTGCGAGGTCGTCGTTGTTGATTCCGGCTTGAGATGCAAGGCCGACGGAAACAAGGTCGCGCTCGAATGGGGTCCGATCCTCATCGACATCTTGATCTTGAAGTTCCGGATCTCGAGAGACGGCGACACGATCGCCACCGTGCCCGCAGGGCAGCTCACTTATGGCGACGAGGTCTTTTCACTCGGCGTCCACCAGTACGCTGTGTACGCGGTCACTAGCCCTGATTCCGAGTTTCTCGTGGGCACTTGTGCCGTGGAAGTCACGTGCTTCGGGATCAAGCATGCGGTCAGCGGTCTCACGGTGTCGCTTGCGTGGGATGGCCTGCCCATAGCTTCGCCTCTCCCGGTCACCTATCTTGTAACCCGAGACGACCAACTCGTGGCCAAGACGCTCGAGACTGAAATCAAGGACACGGTGCCCTCGCCTGGCAGCTACCTCTATCAGGTCGTTGCAACCCTTGGCCTCCGGCAGCCAGGAGATGTCAACGTGCCCGACTATCTGATTGGTTCGTGCCGCATTGAGGTGCCCAGGGAGCCCATTCCAGCCCCCAGGAACCTCGTCTGCACGGTGGAGTGGGTCTCGATCGGACCGGTTCCCGGACCGTTTGACCCCACGGACCCGACCGTCATCGACGCGAACGGAGATGGCGTGGTAGATAGCATTCGTCCCGTGGCACTCGTGCGCCTTCGGTGGACAAACCCGACGATTTACGACAAAATCCTCATCGCCCGCAACAAGGCCATCGTGACCACCATCGAGGGTACTGCGACGAGCTTTGTGGACCGGGTACGCTCGGGCGGGGAAATTGTCTACAGTGTCATCGGCATCGTGGGAAATTTGCAAAGCGCCGCAGCCGAGTGCAAGGTCGTAATTCCGCCACCGGTCATCCTTCCGCCCCAAGGGCTCACGTGCCAAGTGCTCGACATCCGGGAAGCTCCCATCGATCCCGCAGCACAGGATGTGACGATCTTGCCTTCGCCGGTCGTGGTCATGACATGGTGGAACCCCATTCCCTACGCGAAACTTGTGATCCTGCGAGACGGCGAGGCCCTGGCCCGAATTCCTGGCGACTCCACCACCTTCCACGACTTTGACCCGCCCGGCGGCGTGCACGTCTACGGTGTCTTCGGCATCGTGGACGATGGCCGCAACAGCCCGACGGTCGAGTGCAAGGTGGAGGTCGGCATCCGCCCCGTACCACCTGTCTTTAATCTTCAGTGCCTTGTCTCGCAGCCCTCGAACAATTTCCCGGGCTCCGTGATCCTCGTGTGGGAAAACGCCGCCGCGTACGACCGAATACTCCTCACGAAGGATGGCGAGTTGCTCTTCGAGGATACGGGCGAGTTGAGAAAGTTCATTGATCGCGATCCCGGCGCTGGCGTGCACGAGTACTGCGTCGTGGCGGTGATCGGCAACCGGCGAAGCCGGCCAACCTGCTGCCAGGTCGTGATCGAGGGCCCGCCGCCCAAGAATCTCCTTTACTTCACGCCCACGGCCATCGACCCCGTACCGGTCGACCTGAACACAGAGCCCAGGATTCCCGAGCCCCTTCCGCCCATTCCCGGAAGCCGCATCACCTGCCTTGCCGACAACATCAAGCCTCTTCAGGCGTGGTCGTTCGGCGTTGCGTCCGACCCAACCTTCATCGTGCCCAGGTCGGCCGATCTTCGCGGAACCGCTACGCAGGCTTTCAACGGAGGAGCCGGCCCCGATTTCGTCGTGATCAACCTCTTGCGTGACGGAAACGGAGTGACGATGGCCGTCGTGATCGAGACCGACGCGAGCGCATCCGATCCATCGCAGACTCTGCCAGTGGGCCGCGGCCACCGCCTCCTCAACATCGAGTACGCGGCCGGCCCCAGAGGCTCCCCCGGCGAAGTGCACCCGATCAAGTATTCCGACGGGCTTGGCAGCCCGCCTGTCCAGACGATTTTCGTGGTGGAAGGATTTGAAACTACACCCTGCACTCGAGCCGGGTGGGTCTCGATACCCGGCGGTGAGTTCTTACTGCGGGGCGACGCGAACTCCGATGGTCGTGTCGACATCAGCGACGCGAAGTTCATCCTCGTTTACCTCTTCCTTGGCGGCAGAATTCCAGGCTGCATGGAAGCCGCCAACGCAAATGGCTCGACTCTGGTAAACATCGCCGACCCGGTCTACCTGTTGAACTATCTCTTTCTGGGAGGTCCAACACTTCCCCACCCTTACCCCTTCTGCGGTCGGGCAATGGCGCCACTGGGCTGCGAGAATCCGGGCCCGTGCTTCGTGCCAGGACCCCTGCCCCAAGACCAGTAAGACGAGACCCTACGTTCACACCCCCCGGGCTTCGCCAGCTTGGCTGGCGAAGCCCTTTTTTCATCGCGAATGAGGACTCCGTCGAGGCCACGGAAAGATAAAAAAATCTCCGGAATTCTTGGTTAACTTTTTGCCCTGACTGGGCATCATCGACACAGTGGTTTTTTCTTACTGGGAGCGTTCTGTGAATCGAAAGGATACTGTTGTTGTCTCCCTGCTTCGGGCCTGTTGGCTTTTCAGCCTCCTCTTGGCCGTCGCTTCACCGGCCCTGGCGGCCAGGTCCCGAAAAGAAGGCTTCGTCGTCGATCGGATCCTCACAGGGCAGGGGCTGATCACCGCCCTCGCGTTCGCGCCGGATGGGACGCTCTTCTTCACCGACAAGACAGGCACAATCAAGGTGCTACCCTTCGGCACAGGAACACCCAGGACTTTTGGGCGCCTCAGCGTTTACAGCGAAAGCGAATGCGGCCTCCTTGGCATTGCGCTCGACCCCACATATTCAGCCTACGGCCAGGGCGGCTTCGTCTACGTCTTCGCAACCATTTCGCAGACCGAGCAACTAGTCATTCGTTTCACGGACTCCAGCGGCAAGGCCGCGAATCGCGCGGATCTGAAGAGCAAGCTGCCGACGTTCGGCGCGAACCACGACGGTGGATGCCTGAAGATCGGCCCCGATGGCAAGATTTACA
>SXIK01000173.1 GCA_005772855.1 Planctomycetia bacterium
CCAGCTGCTCGTCGAGATGGACGGCTTTGACACAACTCAGGGCGTGATCTTTCTCGCGGCCACGAATCGTCCCGACGTGCTCGACCCGGCGCTCCTGCGCCCCGGCCGATTCGATCGGCAAGTAGTCATCGACGCACCCGACGCCAACGGACGAAAGGCAATCCTGGAGGTCCATGCCAAGGACAAGCCGTTCGCCGCTGGGATCGACTTCGGCGTCCTCGCTCATTCAACCCAGGGCTTCACCGGAGCGGACCTCGCCAACGTGATTAACGAGGCCGCGCTTCTTGCCGCAAGACGAGGCCGCACGGAGATCAGCCAGGCAGAGCTCATCGAGGCTGTTGAGCGTGGGATCGCGGGACCGGAACGCCGCAGTCGGCGCCTGGGCGAGGAAGAACGCCGTCGCGTGGCCTATCACGAGTCGGGGCACGCTCTCGTCGCCGCTCTCTCAAAGCACGCAGACCCCGTGCGCAAGATCTCGATCATTCCCCGCGGCCATGCCGCCCTGGGCTACGTGCTGCAACAGCCAGATGACGATCGTTACCTACAGACCCGCAGCGCCCTGATGGATTATTTGAGGGGCCTACTCGCGGGTAGAGCAGCCGAGGATCTCGTCTTCGGCGAGCTTTCGACAGGTGCCGCCAATGACTTGAGCCGAGCCACCGAGATAGCTCGCAGCATGGTTTGCCGCTTCGGAATGAGCGAGCGCCTGGGCCCGGCATCTTTCGGCCGTGAGAGCCACCAGGTCTTTCTGGGCCGTGACTTCAGCCAGGAAGAGCGCAACTACAGCGAAAATACGGCCCGGGAGATCGACACCGAGGTGCGATTGCTCATGGAAGAGGCGAGCGGTGATGCCAGGCGGATTCTCTCGGAGCACAGAGCTTGCCTGGACCACATCGCCGAGACCCTCCTGGCCCGTGAGGTGATCCAGGGAAGCGAGCTAACCGAGATGCTCAAGAGGGAGCTTTGCGCGTTGAAAGCGGGCAGTCCCCCCTGAGTTGTGGGGACTGCCCGCCGCAAGATTTCCGTGGGGGACTCTCCCTCCGTCAGGGGTTGTAACCCGTCTCGCCGTGCTGGGAGAGGTCGAGGCCTGAAAGCTCGTCGTCCGCGCACAGGCGTATGCCGATCGTCTTGTCGACAAGAATTACGAGAATCACCGTGACGATGGCCGAGTAGACGATGGTGACCGCGACCGCGACCGCCTGCGCCTGAAGTTGCTTCAGGCCTGCGGAGGTTGCGAAGCCCGAGAGCTTGCAGATCTCCTCCGAGCAAAAGATTCCGGTCATTAGCGCACCCAAAGTTCCGCCAACGCCATGCACACCGAAGGCATCGAGCGAATCGTCGTAGCCAAGCTTGGTCTTGATCACGGCCACCATGAAGTAGCAGACCGGTGACACCGCCAGGCCCATGACAAGGGCGGGCATCGGCTTCACGAAGCCAGCGGCGGGCGTGATGCAAACAAGCCCGGCCACAAGCCCGGTGACGACGCCCAGAATGCTTGCTTTGCCTCGGTGGAACCACTCGACCAGAGCCCAGGAGAACGCAGCGGCGGCTGCCGCTATGTGCGTGGCGACAAAGGCCGAGACGGCGAGCGGGTCAGAATTGAGGCTACTGCCCCCATTGAACCCAAACCAGCCGAACCAAAGGATTCCGGCCCCCACGACGGTCATCGCAAGGCTGTTGGGGAGCATGGCTTCCTTGGGATAGCCACGCCGCTTGCCAATCATGAGGCAGAATACGAGCGCCGATACGCCGCTTGAGATGTGCACGACAGTGCCACCGGCAAAGTCGAGCGCGCCAACACCCACGGTTCTTCTGAGCCAGGAGCCCTCGGCCATGCTCAATAGCCCACCGCCCCAGACCCAGTGGGCGAGCGGGTCATAAACGAGCGTGCTCCACAGAAGGGTGAAGACGACGAATGCGCCAAACCTTATGCGCTCCGCGAAGGCTCCAGAAATCAAGGCCGGCGTGATGATCGCAAACATCATCTGGTAGGCCATGTGAAGGAGGTGCGGGATCGGATAGCCAGGGAATGCCCTGTCGCAAGCCACATTGTTCAGGAAAAGGTATTTCATGCTGCCCAGCAGCCCGCCGAAGGTCGGGTCGCCAAACGAGATCGAGTAACCAATGATCACCCACTGCACGGTAATGATCGCCATGCAAAACATACTGTGCATCAGAGTCCCCAGCACATTCTTTGTCCGTACCATTCCCGCATAGAAGAGGGCGAGGCCGGGCGTCATGAAAAGCACAAGGGCGCTCGAGGCAAGGATCCAGGCCGTGGCACCCGAGTCGATCTTGATCTCGGGCACCGGGGCTGAAGGCGCCACGGGTGGAAGCGCCTGCGCCCACACGGAGCCCGCAAGAAGGAGCCCGCCAAAGGTTGCACCAATCAGTAACGGCGAGCGGAAAATTTTCGACTGCCTCATGAAATCTTTTCCTCTTGTCTGGCCAGGAGACCCGGCAACCGCATTGCGTAAAAACCCAATCCCCGGCGTTGAAAGCCACCTGCTCGGGTGCTCAACGCCCCACCATGATACCCCTTGGAGCCTGGCAGGCGTCACTATTGACCGAGGATCGCCTCCTTGGCTTGAGCCCCGCCAGGTGATCGTCAAAGTAGCACGACAGCCCGTTCAGATGGCTTCGCCTCCACGTTCACCAGTGCGGATGCGAATAACGTCCTCGAGCGGAAGGATGAAGATCTTTCCGTCTCCGATCTTGCCTTCTGGGCCACTGCGCGCGCCGCGAATAATGGCCTCGATCGTGGGATCCACGAAGTCATCGTTGACCGCGATCTCGAGCTTTACCTTCCGCACGAGGTTCACCTGGTACTCATGTCCTCGATAGATCTCAGTGTGGCCCTTCTGCCGACCAAGCCCCTGCACGTCGCCAACGGTCAACCGAAATACCTCCACCTTGCTAAGCGCCTCTTTCACCGCCTCAAGCCGTGATGGCTGAACAATGGCAATTATGTACTTCATGATCCTGCTCCAAAAAAATACTGAGATTCCTGACACTCGATTCAAGAAGAACCAGAGACTA
The DNA here is from genome assembly GCA_005772855.1 of Planctomycetia bacterium. Taxonomy (GTDB): domain Bacteria; phylum Planctomycetota; class UBA8108; order UBA8108; family SXIK01; genus SXIK01. The sequence goes on from SXIK01000173.1 coordinate 3,040, forward strand.
CCTCAACAGTCGATCGCTGGGCTTGCACCAGGAGCGCTTGCGAGATCTCGTTTCGAAATTCCGGGTCCTCAACCTTCCCGCCTTTCCTGTCCGAGACGTAGAAAACGTCGTGTGCACGGTCCGTGAGAGTCGACACCTTGGCTGCGCGCACGTCAAGCCCCAGCCGATGGAGCGCTGTGGCAAGATCATACAGGAGCCCGGGCCGGTCCCCGGCGCTCACTTCGATCACACTGCACGACTCGGAAACCTGGTTGTCAAAGGTCACCTTGGGCCCAAAGAGAGGCTTCCGCCAGCGTTTCCCTCGATAGAATCTCGAACGTTGCAACATGAGGCTTTCGATCGTCTCCTGGCCCGCCTCCACCCTGCGAACCTTCCGCCGGATGCGCATCACCCTTTCCTCAAATGGTAAGTTGACGAGGTCGGCAACTTCCACCTGAAAAATGTCGATCACGACCCCGTCGGAGCGTGAAAAGATCCTGGCCCCGAGCACGCTGAGCCCCTCGGAATAAAGGACGCCCGTCAAGTCCGCGAAAAGCCGCGGGCGGTCACCGCCGCAAAATGTAACCTCGTGATAACCTGGAAAATCCTCGCTTTCCACTTGGATGACATTGCCCGCTCGAAACTTCTCGACAAGCCCGACGTGAAGAAGCATACGCTCGGGCAACACCTCCCTCGCATATCCGGGCGTCCCCATGAGACGACAGTGCTCCTGGATGCGACGGCTCTCGTCCTCCTGTAGGCCAGCGGCCAAGAGCACGACATCCAGATTCTCCCCGCGGGCGGCGCCCCTACGAAGGAAGATCGAGGTTCGTTCGTATACCTCCGCGAGCTGCGCCCCTTTCCACTGCGTCCACGTTCCGGGCCCCACGGAAACGATGTCGAGGTAAGTGAGCAGGTAGAGCATGTTCAAGCGTTCCTCACTCCCCACGAGACGCGCAAGCGCCTCGATCACCTTGTCGTCCTTGAAATCAAGGAACTCACTTACACGAAAGAGCTCAAGGTGATGGTAGATCAGAAAGTCCACGGTCTCGATGGTCTTCGTATCGAGACCCAGGCGTTCGCAAATCAAGGTGGCCGCCTCCGTGCCACTAACGGAATGCTCGCCCGGGATGGCCTTGCCGACATCGTGGAGAAGCAAGGCCAGGCGGAGCGGTAGGTGATCCTTGATCTCGGAGAGAATCTGCTGAAACTGCTTTTCCGCGTAGTCGGGGGTCTCGATCTTGTCGAGCTCCTCCAGTGTCTTGAGCGTGTGCTCGTCAACTGTGAACTGGTGGTGTCCGTCGAAATTGACAAGGCAGTCCAGCTTTCCAAACTCCGGCAGAACCCGGTCGAGGAATCCTGTGGCGTGCATCGTCTTCAGAATCCTTCCCACGTGTTTTCCCCTGAGGAAAGACCGAAACCCCCACGAGACCTCAGGAAGGTGGGCGAAGTCAACATCCAGACTCACAAGCCGCCGACGGACCCAGCTGCAGAGAGACTCGCTAATCCTGGCATCCCGCTCCTGCGCGATGGAGAAGATCTCGAGGATAGTCTCCGGGGTAAAGCTCTCTGGACGCTTCTTCGCCAGATAGAGCCGTCCCTTGTAAAGAGAAAGGTAAGGATTGACGCTCTTCGCTCGAAACCATCGCAGCACTCGTTCAATTCGGCTGTCGCCGCGTGTGTCAGTCTGGAGATAAAGTCGCAGAAACCGGTAGACGTTGCGCGCGTGACGGTAATAGTCTCCCATGAGCTTCTCAACCGCGGATTGGTCACTGGCGCCGTCTCCATAGCCCAGATTTCTCGCGATCGAGAGCACACTATCGCGCTCAAGAATATCCTGGCGCACATTGTTCACGAAGTGGAGTTCGCAACGCAGGCGAAGGTAGAAGGCGTAAGCTGCCCTCAAGCCCTCGACTTCTTTCCTCGAGAATCGGTTCAAGGAGAGGAGGCCATCGAACCCGCTGCCTTCAGCCCGCATGTCCTCAATCCAGAGGACTCGCTGGATGTCGCGCAGACCACACATGCCTTCCTTGACATTGGGCTCGAGGACGTAAATGGTCCGGTCCGGTGGATCGACCGATTGCCTCAGCAGGGCAAGCTTCGATCTGATGAAGCGGTCGCTTTGGCGACGCCGGTAGCGCTGAACGGCCCTGAAGCGGAACTGCAAGTACAGCTTCTCGCTTCCCGCAAGGTAACGCGACTCGAGCATTGTGTTGGCAGTGGTGAGGTCGTCCAGCATGAACTGAAGGCACTCCTCGGGAGTCCGGACGGCGTGGCCAAGCTGGGCGCCACTGTCCCAGAGGTTGAGCACCAGCTTGCTGATGGCGTCTGAAGCGCTGTTGCCCTTGCGCAAGAAGAGGATGTCAATATCGGACTGAGGGCAAAGCTCACGGCGACCGTAACCTCCGACAGCGACGAGCGCGACATTCTCCTCCTCTCCGCGAAGGTATTCCGCAGAGAGCCGCGCCAGGAGAGAGTCAACTGCCGTTGACAGGGACGCCGTGACGGTGAAAGGGTCGTCGCCGGAGCGATGACGCTCGAGGGCTGCCTCCCGAATTTGGGAAAGCTCGGATCGGATGGACTGCGCAGAAAGAGGAGGCATGAGTGGATCATTATCTGGTCAGAAGGCTCAGAGTTGCAAGGGAGGCGCCCGAAGCAAGGCCCCATGTCGCAAGGACTCCAATCACACAGTACAATCTGCGACCTTCCGCCATGAGAATTCCTGCCCCAAAAACCACCAGCAGTCCGGCGCCAGCCCTGGGGTGGAAACCCCGTGTCGCCTACTCGACGAACGTCCACAGGGGCGAGACTCTGAGTGACGTTTACGCCTTTCTGCGGGACTACACGATACCTATCAACAGGCTGGTCTTCGGAAACAAGCCCTCCGGCGTTGAGCTACGGCTCGGGATGGGTTCCGCAGGGGAGCTAGTGGATGCGAGGGAGCGCGAGAACTTTCGGGCATTTCTCGACGAGAACAAGCTCGTGGTGTTCTCGATCAACGCATTTCCACTGCTTGATTTTCATTCGAAGAGGGTCAAGGAGCAAGTGTACCTGCCTTCCTGGGCGGAGCCGGCGCGCGGCCGCTGGACAAAGGTAATCGCCGACATCTTCGCAGATGTCTTGCCGGAAGGGGTGCAGGGCTCGATTAGCACTTCCGCCGGCTGTTTCCGGCGCTTCGCCCACGACCCAAAAACGTCTCAGATCATGGCGCAGCACTACCTGGAGACGGTGAATCACCTGGCCCGGATTGAAGAGAGAACCGGCAAGACCATCCTACTCGCGATCGAGCCGGAACCAGACACAACCCTCGAGACGGCTCGCGAAGTGGTCGCCTTCTTTGAATGGCACCTCTTGCCAACGGCCCGATCGGAGGCGTCAAAGCAACAGCTCAGCCCTTCGCAGGCCGAGGCTCGCCTGCGAAGGCTCCTCACCGTGAACTTTGACACGTGCCATTTTTCGGTGCTCTTTCAGGACCCCGTTGAGAGCTTGCGTCAGCTATGGCGAGCCGGGATTGAGATTGGCAAGGTGCACGTTACAAACGCCCCAGTACTGAAGGACCCCCACCGGGATGCCGCCGGCTACAAGCAACTTCGCGCAATGCAGGAACCCAGATACTTCCATCAGTTCTGCGGACAGGACGCTGGTGGCTCCGCGGTCTGGAGAGGCCTGGATCTCAACGAGCTGCCCCGGCAGCTCAGTTCAAAGACTCATCCAACGGTGACCGAGATACGCGCGCATTACCATGTGCCGGTACATCTCACGAGATTGCAATCGCTCACGACCACACGGCCGGAGACGAAAAGGGCGGTGCAAGAGATCCTACGCACCGGCCGCTCGAGCCACCTGGTGATCGAGACCTACACGTGGCCACTCCTTGAGAAGAAAGGAAATCTGGTCAAGGGCATCGAGATGGAGTTCGCCTGGCTTCGGCGGGTGCTTGGAAAGCACTGGGTTTGAAGGCTTGCATGCCACGGAAGTCTCCAGGGTCACTTGTCGCGACAAGAAGTCTCCGGGCCCCCAGGCCACATTTCTTCTTTGTCGCCCACAGACCTGGCTGATACAAACGAGCATGCTATCGGCTTGCCTTCCCACCCCCAAACATTCGGCTAGTCTGCGGCGAATTAGCAACGGAACGTTTCTCTTCGTGGGGCTGGCTTTGCTCTCATGGCATGGCACTCTGGCGCAGGACTCCCCCGAGCTACAAGTGATCCTCCCGCCCAAGCTCACCTCGGGCACCATCGTGGAGACCTCGGTTCGTCTCGCCACCCAAGTTGAGAACGTCCTCGGTTGGCAGCTATGCTTCACTCACGAGGGCCTCCAGGTCCTGGGAACCAGCACCACAGGCACAGACTTCGACAGGCTCTCGCGAGGCGGCTTCGTCGAAAGCGGCGTGCATCCCGACGGAACCTCCTACTTTTCTACCGGCGTCTTGAGTTTTGCGGAGACGGTCACCCTTCCCTCCGGCACGACGGAGGTCTTGAAGGTGAGTTGTCTCGTCACTCGCAAGGACCCCGGAGAGGTCAGGATCATTCCCGCCAATGGCCTCAAGCTGCCAAACGACGACCGCCAGTTTTCGAATCAGGCCGTACTTGTCGGCGGACAGGTAAAACCAATCATCACGGCAGAAAAATCGTTCCTTGTCGCTGGCTGCGCCGCGTTCCTACTCCGTCTCAACCGCGGCGATGGACAAGATCCCACTGCCCCCGTCGAGGTACGCCGAGACACCGTGCTCGAGCTCGAAGTCTCCGTAAATGTGGAGTCCAATTTGCATCTGAGCCCGTCGGGATTCAGTTTTGGCGTTGCACAGGACGCCTCCCTTCTCGGCTTGAGCAGCGCGAAGATCCTGGAGGATTTCGCGCAGGCTTTCGTCAAGGCCGATGGGTTCGCCCGGATCGAGTCCTCGGACACTGGCTTCGCTGCCGTGGTTCTTTCGTCAACGAAGGATCCGTCCACGCTGGGCCCTGGCAGGACGGCTGTCGCGAAGGCCACTTACGGCTTCAAGGGGAATGGAGCGAGCGGCGAACGCCTTCCGGCCTCATTCGCACTCACCGATCAGATCCCAATCGGCACAGTGCCTGTTCCAGCTCTGTTTCAACCACGGGACGCTCTCCCCTGCGAATATACCAAACTCGACGTTGAACTCCAGATCGGTCTCGATGGATGGGTCCGGGGCGACTCCAACAGCGACAAAGTGGCTGACCTGACCGACGCGATTGTGACGCTGCGACATCTGTTCCAGGGCGGCGTGGTTGAGTGCGCAAGAGCAATGGAAGTCAACCTCGATGGGAAGGTGGACCTCACCGATCCCGTCAGCCTCCTCGTCCATCTCTTTCGGGGCGGCCCGGCGCCAGCTCCGCCCTTCCCGGGTTGCGGCACGGCCGAGGACACAATGGAATGCGACAAGTTTGCGTGCCCTGCCCTGTGAGGGCCGGGCAATAGACCCCATGGGCAACGGCTCTCACGTGGGGCCAAGAGACAAGCCCCCGTCGACAACAATCGACGTGCCAGTTACGAAGTCAGCAGCTTCCGAGGAGAGGAACACCGCCACCTTCCCGATTTCGTCGGGCCTTCCGAGGCGCCCCCATGGTTGCTTCACAGCAGCAGCCTCAATCGCAGCATCACCGACGAACTCTCGCTCGCCAGGTGTATCGATCCAACCTGGTTCGATCACGTTGACGTTGATGCGATGTGGCAAGAGTTCGTTCGCAATGGTAAACGCCATGTGATTGAGACCGCTCTTGGCTGCGTTGTAAGCCACGCTGCGGGCATAAGGCCTACGGCTGTGAATGCTCGAGATAAATACGATCTTGCCACGACCACCCTGCTCAACTCGGTGGCGCGCGAAGAGTTGGCTCACGTGGAAACCAGAGACAAGCGTGGCGTGAATCACCTTTTCAAAGATCAGAGGGTCCAACTCAAGGAAGGGAGCTCGGCGGGAAAAGGCTGGATTGCTCACAAGAATGTCGAGGCTTCCAAAGACCACGACCGCTCGCTCAAAGATACGCTCGCACGATCCGCGCTCAAAGATATCTCCCTCGACCAGCGCCACCTTGCGGCCAAGCGCCCGGATCTCGGCGACGGTCGCCTCGCTCTGGGGCGTGCGCTCACGATCGTTGAGCACAATGTCGGCACCCGCACGGGCCAGTTCGATGGCGCAGCCTCGACCAATTCCGCGCGCCGCACCCGTGACAAAGGCTCGTTTGCCTCCCAGATCCATCACTGTGGGACCTCCCTTCTCACGTGGCCAATCGCTTCGGCAAGCCCCCCCTCAGTCCGGCCATGGCAGCCTCTCAGTTCATTGTGGTCCAGTCCGGGCCTGTGGAGCAAAATCGTGTGCAGGTCATGAACAATGTGCATGTTGGGTGCTTCCTTGTAGCCAAAGTAGCGAGGGACCCTGAGGGCCGGGCGTGAGTCTATTGACAAGGCGACGGGCTCAACCATCGTTCATCACCTCCGCCAGTACGGAATTCTCGAGCGTGTCAAATATCGAGTGTCGCGCGTCAGCCGAGCCCACGGCCCAGTGCACCCAGTCTCCTATCCATGGCACGAGGGCAGCTATACTCCTTGCGGGGGAGGAAGACCTCCCCCGCAACGGGACGCCTGACGATGTGCCTCCCTCTCCTCGACGCTCGACGAGCACCTCGCGCGCCGAATATGGGTGAGGGTTGGCCAAGGTGTCCCGGCCATGGCGGGTTATCTTGGCACGGTTCCAGTCGAAATTCACCTGCGTTTGCACCTCAAAGCCCGAGCGTCAATTGTCCCCCGGTTCCGCCACGCTATCGATCTCCTCCTCGTTTTGTTCCGAAACGTAGATTCCGCGTTTCAGATCGTGCTTCTTGAGCAGATTCGAGAGCTGAGGTCGGTGAACCCCGAGTTCACGCGCAGCGTGCGTAATATTCCCGCCTGTCTTACGAAGAGTCGTCTCAATCTTGTGACGTTCGAGGATGAGCTTGGCTTCGCGGAGAGTAATCTGCGGTTCAAGCAATGCTATCAACTCGTTCAAGACCTTGCGATCGTGCGCCTCTGGCAAGAGCCGCCTCCGCAGCTCAAAGTAAATCTCAGCACCCTGATGGAAACGGTTACTGGCCGACAGAATCTCCATCGGAACAGTGACCCCGACACGGGCTGCCAGCTTGTCCCCCACCCTGGCGGCAATTTCGTTCTGCGCGCTCAAGTCAGACTCGGCAAGAAGCACACTCAGTACGGGAGCCCCCCAACAAATCGCCGCCTCGTGGGGCAGAAGAGTGACAAGGTCTCTTGCCAATTCCTGCGCAAGCTCGGCGCGACCCTCCCCAATCGCCTCATCGAGTTGGGGCAAGTAATAGCCCAGCAAGGTGAACGACTTGCCGTGCAAATTGAACCAGCGATACGCCTCCTTGAGCCGTTCAAGAAAGTAGCTCGCCGTGTAAAAACCGGTAACCGGCTCGCGAACCGCGATCTCAAGCTCTCGGCGATTGGAGAGGGCCACTGCCGCATGCTGTGCGAAGGTCTCCAGGAGCGATTGATTCCTCGGCAGGAATTGCCCCACAACAACTGGCTTGTCGAGGTAGACACCGCCGAAGATGCGCTCGTCCGTCATGAACGGAACGACCAATATTGAGCAGTGGCTCAAGGCACCCAGAGTCAGGCCCCGCTCCTGCTTCTCAGGCTTTTGGCTCGCCTCGGGCTTCTCCGACGTGAGCTCCCCGCCGCCGGTGGCCAGGATTGAGCGACCACGTTTCACGGACTCCTGAGCAATACCGCTGGCCGCCTGATACTCGGGATGCTGAAGCGGGTCCTTTCCGAACCCGTGAAAAGCCACCGGGAAGTACTGGCGGTTTTGGACCCGCAAAATGAAGCCGCGGTCAGCCCCGGCCAGATCAACGGCCTCGCCAAGTACACGGTCGTAAAAATGGAGTTGGCTCAGCTCCGAATGAACTCTCAAGATGCGCGTCGCCAAGTCCTTGAAGTCGGAGAACCCAACCGGGCGGTCCTTCTGGCCAGAAGAAGCCTGCGGCTCACGGACCTCAGCAGGCGGACTCGTCGTTGCACGGCCCAGAGCATCCTTTCGGAAACGCGCCAAGTCCTCCGCGAACGTCTTGCGCCTGCGATCCTCGAAGTACCGGGCCGAGCGGTCTTCCGTGAGCCTTTCCCCTGTCTGTTTCAGAATCAGCTCTGCTTTTCCGTAGTAGTTGGCAGCCTCCGCGAACTCTCGCTGCGAATGGCACACCTTCGCGAGCGAATAGTAGAGCTGGAACAGCGTCGTCACGTCGCTAATCTTCTGACTCAGCTCAAGCGCCTTGTGAAGAAATTCTCGAGCCTTCTCGATATTTCCTCCCTTGAGGAAACGGTGGATATTCCCTTTGATCGTTAGCGCTCGGACCTGCAAGTCGAGCGCCTTGACCTCTTCAGCAATGAGTTGGCCTCGAGAAGCGTACTTGAGCGACTCATCCAGAAGCTCACGGACAAGCTTCATCTCGGCAAGATCAAGGAGGGCCGAGACTTCGCGGCGTCGGTGCCCCAGCTTGCCGTGCACCTCTGAAGCGAACTTCAAACTTTTCTCGGCGGCGTTCCAGTCGCGACCAAGAGCCTTGAGGTTCCCCTCGAGTAAGGCACCGTCGGCCTCCTGCGAGCGCAGCTTGAACTCTGTCGCCAGAATCGAGACCTGCTTCGAGTAGACCTCGGCCTCCTTGAGGTCGCCGATCTCCAAGTGGACTCGACCCAACTGACAAATACCTTCGACGAGCCCCCGGGTCTCCCCCAGTTTTTGGCTATTGTCAATTTCCCGGCGAAAGTATTCGAGCGACTTCTCGTATCGACCCAGGCGGAAGTAAAGGTCGCCCAGGATCACGGACGTAGGATTCTGCCCAACGAAGTCCCCGATCCGCTCCTTCAAAGCCAGACTGCGGTTCAGGATCTCGATCGTTTTCAGGTAGTCACCGCTCCGCAGATAGACTCGTCCAAGCTCGTCGTAAGATCGACACAGACCTGGCAAATCATGCTGGCGCCGCCGAATCTCAAGCGACTTGTACAGGTATCGGGCCGCGCGGAAGTGATGGCCTCGCTCGAGATAAACTCTCCCCAGCTCGTCCAGCGCTCCCACTGAGGCTTCCTTCAGCCCCAACCGCTCAAAAGCATCCAACGCGCGCTCGTAGTTGTCAACAGCGTGAGCGTAGTCGCCCTTTCTGTAAAAGGCGCTCGCCATGATACGGTAAATCTCGCCAAGCTCTGGCACGTCACCAATCTTTTGGCAAATGCTGGCACCGTTAAGACTGAAATTGATCGCACGCTTCAAATCTTGCCGCTCCAGCCGCATCCGGGCGGTGGCCAACTGTAGGCGAACACCCAGGCGGGTGTTCTCATCCTTCAGGTGCTTGGAAGCTTTCCCCAGAATCTTCAGCCCCTTCGCAGGATCGGTCAGCCGGGCAGCCTCGGCCTCGAGGAGCACCAATTCGACCTTGCGCTCCGAGCTCAACTCAGCACCCCCCTCTGTCTGCGTCCGTCTCAGAATTTCCTCCGCGGCTGGCCCAGCCTTGAGCGCAAGGCTGATTCGGGCCGTCTGCTCAAGGATCTCGAGCCGCTGAGCTTTGTCTTCTGGCGCCGAGAGCAGTTCGATCATGCGGTACTGGACTCGACGAGCCTTCTCAAGTGCAAAGGCACGCACAAAACGCTGAACCGCGATACGGCCGTGGGGTATCGAGCTCTGAGGCTCAAGCCCACGACGAAGGTGATAGTAAACTTCGAACGCGGCCTCATCGCTCTTGCCAGCAAGCTTCGCCCGGTACTCCTCGCCGACCCTCTGGTGGAGAACCCTTTTCTGTTCGACAGGAATGGCCTCTTCGACCACCAGAGCGTAGTCCCAGAGCCGAAAGAAGTACGAATCGCCAGGCGATTCGTGGCGCTCGACAATTCCTCGATCCTCGAGAGCGACTAACGCCGACGAAACAGAATCGACTGGGCTCGCGCCGTCGAGAGGGGGAGCATCGAAAAGTCCCTCGAGCACATGGCGGAGCAGCGTCGGCGTGACGGGACGACGTGCCGTCGCCATGGCCTGGAGCACACGCAACTCGTTCTTCGTGGCGCTGGACAGGCGAAGTCGCACAATGGCGTGGCGTCGTCTCAGGGGTTGGCCATCGTCGGGAAAGTCAATGCGGCCAAGCGGCAACGCCGGGCCCGGGGAAACCATGGGGTCGGTACTGGAGAACGAGGGTACGGTGAGGAACGACGCCAGCGCCTCAACAATCGACTGGCCGCTCCAGACGCTCAGGGGATCCTCCCCAGGACCGATCGACCTGTCAAAAACTCCTTCCCCGAGGTAGAGCGCCCGAAGAAGCTCCTGCATGAAACTGGGAAACCCTTCGCTGGCCTCGAAGATCGCGTGGACCAGATCTGGTGAAACGCGAACCCTCATGCCTCCGACCTCTACATCCTGAAGACACAGCGCAAGAAACTGCTCCGCCTCCGAGGCGTTGAGCGGTCGCAATTCGCCGTGGTACGCGAATGGCTGCTCACCGAGCGCCCTCAAGGCCTGCTCGAGGTAATGGGCCTCGTTGACAAAGCCCCGATAGTTCGCCAGGATCATCAACCGAGCACCTTCGGCTGGCTTGAGGTGGCTTGTTGTGGCTGCTGCCTCCAATGACTCCGACCCCTTCACAGTTCGGACATCCTTGTCGATGGCGGCCGAAGCAGCCAAGGGCATGAGTGCCGAGCCTGCCGGCTGGGGAGAGCGACCCCACCTTGCCTCGCCGCGAGCAACCCCAGGGGGAAACGCATAGTACGGAACCCCCAATAGCTCCTGAGCGCTTGCAGTGCTTCGGGTCAAGGCTCGCCATTCGTCGCCTTCGAAGTCATCAAGCTCGGGGCCAGCTCCAATGTCGGCCAGAAGAACGGAGCCCCCCAGACCTCCAGCAGCTCCCGGCGACTCAACGGGGACCTTTTCTTGAGTGTGAAGGTTGCGCCCGATGTAGTCCAGCAACTCGATCGTTGGCAAATCGCTCCAGTGCAAGTCGTGCACGAGTATGAGAAGCGGCTTGTAAGCGGTCACCTCCAAGAGTAGCTGTGTGATCGCTTCAAAGATACGAACCTTCCCTGCCTCATCGAATTCGATCGTGCCTCCAGCCTCCATGCTACCGGTACTCTTCGGCATCACCATCGCCTGAGCCTCGCCCGCGTCGGCTCCATAGAGCTCTGGCATTACACTCTCGAGCCCGTAGCGATATTTCTCCTGAAGAGCGGCTCCCTGGCTGTGATCCCGCAGGATCTCACGGATGGCGTGAAGAAAGGGCTTGAAAGGGATGCCTTCGACGTCGTGGTGGTTCACCTCATAGACGGAGATCCGCTTCTGGCTCGCATTCTCACGGAACTGGCGAAAAACGCGGGTTTTCCCGATGCCGTCGGCTCCGCGGTAAAGGAGAATGTGCTTCGCGTCTTCCGCGTGATCCTGGACTTGCTGCGACTTTGGGCGGGAATCCACGGGAGGAATGGCAAACTTTCTGCCAGCACCCTGGGAGTCCCTGACCCCGGCAGAAGTCCGCTGAAACCTCGTTCGAAGCAGCGCTTGCCGCGCCTCGGAGGAAAACAGCTCGTCGAAGAACGTCCGCATGAACAGCGCTTCCAGGCCAACACGCTCATCCTCTCGGAACTGGAAGCTGGTCGGAAAAGGGAATCTGTCTAAAGCTTTATCCATCGCACTTAGTCAAAAGGAAGTCGTCACGGGTGTCAATTGTGTAGCAGCGATTGGGGTGCACTTTGCGGCAGCGCCAGCAGATCGGCCAGCGTTTTTCCCAGGAATGCCCCAATGTAGCGAGAATGGGCTTCGTCAAGAAGCGACCTTGACGCGAGCTGGTGTGCCGGCACCCGCGTCATGCCCGAAGCACCCGGAGCATACCCAAGAACGTCAGATTGGAAGAGTTCGACAACGTTCTCCAGTCGAATCAAACTTGGATCTCGAGCCAGGGCGAACTCACCCGGCCCACCGGCATTCGCAACCAGCACTCCGGCATCCGCAAGCTTGCGAGCCACTTCTTCCACCTGGCTCGTCGGGATTGAAAGTTCCGCCGCTACAACGGAAGCCTGCGGCAGAGATTCGCCAGCCTTGAAGGCACGGCCAATGCGCTCCAGGTAGTAGATAGCGACATGATGCTCGGCGACTATTCTTGCGTGAATAGAGCTCTTCACGAACTCCTCGCTGAGTCGACCAGAGTTTTGGTGCGCGTAGGCAAACTCACAACCCCAGAGCACAATCGTCCAATTCAGGTACACCCACACCAGAAAAAATGGGACGATCGACAGAGTGCCATAAAGCGAGGTCGCAGCGCTGGACCAATCGAAATAAACCTTGAATACGCCTTTCGAAGTCTCCCAAAGTGTCGCTGCAATGAAGGCTCCAAACGCCGCGCTCTTGCAATTCACATGGGCTTGCGGCAGATATCGGTAAAGCAGAGTCAAGCCCAGGAACCCCAGCGTCAAGGGCACAAGAAATCCGTAAAGCGCCTGAAGCAAGAGCGATGATTGAGTCCAATGGTCAATGATTCCGCCCCGGGGCACGAGCCAGTCTCCGACCCACAGCGTGGTAGCCATGAGAAAGGGACTCAACGTGAGGATCGCCCAGAAGGTGAGCGCCTTTTGAATATAGCTGCGCCTGCCTTTGACCTTCCATAGCCGATTGAAAATCCTCTCGGCAGCATTCAGCCCGCCCATGGCCGCGCCGACCAGGCTCGCAAGGGCCAGTATCCCGACAATGCCTGCGGCCTTGTTCTGGAAGGCCTTCCTCGAAATGTTCTGCTCCAACCAGACTGAAAGCTGTTGCTGAAACGAGGGGGCGAGTCGCGGAAAAACATTCTCCTTCACGTACTCGATAAACTCGTCCCCCTTTCCGAACTGCACCGCAATCCCCAGAAGTAACACGCTGAGCGGCATCAGCGAGATGACGGTGGCAAAGCTGAGCGTCGCGGCTCGCTCAAAGCAAAAATCCCTCCCAAACTCGCGAGCGGCGAGCCAACACACCTTGGCACTTCTCAGCAATGCACCCCGCAGCCCTTTGAGGCTGGAGAGGCGATTGGAGAAGAGCCAACCTCTGAGAAAGGAGCGCAAGTTCTTTACTCGACCAAGCAGCGCGAAAAACGAAGTGCGCCATCACTTCCAATTTTCCACGTGGGTTCAGCCAGGGTCCACCAAGCCATTGGAGTCGTCAAAGGATACGTGCTCTCAACGGCGCTGTGCAGCAAAAATCTTACCCGGGGCAAGTCCAGGAGCGCCCCGACCCGCCACGCCCGATCCCACTGAGAGAGCACACCAGCTCCGAGAATAAAAAATCTCCTCATCGTCCCTACTCGATGAGGAGCTTGTTTGGGTCTGAAATAAACGAGGAAAAAGAGGGACCTACCGTGAGTTTGTAGGGAAGGGTAGGCTTAACCAATAATCATCAATAAATTTGGAAGGTGACTCGCAACGACCACTATTTATTCGGGACTTTCTTGTGGCCCCACAGGCCGCTGCCGGCCATGGACCTTATCATGCCACGAAAAGAAGCTTTTGCTGTCCTCTTCCCAGAGCACACGAGAGCTTCGCTTGAAATCCGACCAAACCACACCGAAATCTTGCGCTACCAACCTCGAGAGACGAGTGCGGGATCACGTTGACCGAAAGACACTTTTTCCCATCGAAAAACACACCTCTCGGTCGAGAGAAAACCAAGAAAAATCCGATCCGGCGGAAACCATTACCATGGCGATAATCGCCAATATTCTCTATACGGCAAAGATTGGGGCGCCCTGGTCAACACTCCGCATTATCGGTGCCGCAGGCGCCCGCCGCCTGTCCAGAACCGAGTGGAGAGGGGACGCCACCAGGCGTCGGGTGCGGGAGAACTCTCCCCCCGCAAGGAGTATGTCTTTTCTCAATTGCCTTCTTCAACCTTCGATACCATGTTCTCTCTGCGACCAGTGACGGAGGTGTAGCATGCAGGAAGGCGAAAATCAAGCTAATTGTTCGCAAAACTATTTTCTTGGGTTATCGGTACCTGACAGCTCATTCCAAGATCCCCATTCCGCCGCGCCGGGGCCCTGCTACGGAATCTTGAGACGGGCCTCAAGTATCAGCATCAGCACTCCAACCCTTCAGTTGACAAAAGTCTCCCGGAGAGGCAAACAGCGCGTCTCGAATAGAAAACCACCGCGGCTCGTCCAATGATTATTCGCCTCGATCTGAAGACTCTTTGCTTTCCGACACCGGAATGTCCTTGCGGCCGCCAATGGAAATCGTAACAAGAGGTTTCTTGAGCAAGCTATCCATGCGCGACCCATCTGACGCCGAGGACATTGAAAAAGTGGAGGAGTTCCTGGCCGGCGACCAGCGAGCCTTCGAGTTCTTGTTCGACAAGTATCGCGAGAAGGTCTACCGAATCGCGTACCGGTTCGTTCGACACAAGGAAGATGCCCTCGAGGTGGCCCAGGATGTTTTTTTTCGTGTCGCCATGAGTCTCGACAAGTTCAAGACGGATTCAAAATTTTTTACCTGGCTATATCGGGTAACCGTCAATCGCTCCATTGACTTTACAAGGCAAAAAAAATCGAGGCCCAGGCAGAATTTGGACCCGGAAGTCCTCGAGACTCGTTCTGACGCGGGATATGGTCGAACTCAAGAGCGTTGTCCCTCTGAACTGGCAGAAGGGAAAGACACTGAACGTCTTCTCGCGAGTGCAGTCTCCAAGCTGACCGAGAAGCATCGTGCCACGTTTTTGCTCCATGCTGTTGAAAACCTGTCTTACAAGGAGATTGCCTCGGTGCTCGACTGCAGTATCGGGACCGTGATGTCTCGACTCTTCTACGCCAGGAAGAAGCTGCAGGAGATCCTGGGGTACGGTGGGCTGGAATCACCAGGTCGCGGTCGGATTATTGGCAAGACACACACATGAGCTCAAGGAAGAGTCACATGAACGCAAACGTTGCTTGCAAAGACATCGTGTGGAAAATCGGGCCGTTCGTGGATGGTGAACTACCGACCGATGAGAGGGCGGCAGTTGAAGAGCACATGGTCAATTGCAATGACTGCGTGCAAATGGCAATTAATTTTCGGCAACTCGATGCACTCGCCGCGAAGGATTCAGTTCCGCCCGTAACAGGGGAAGAGTGGTCCCGCCTCTGGCAAGGCGTGATGGCCAGGCCACATGAACCCATAAAGTCCGAGGCAATCTCATGGCCTCGCCCATCAAGCTTCAAGTATTGGATCGTGCCCTCCCTCTCAGCGGCCGCAGCGGCACTCATTGGCTTTACGATCGGCTCCCTCTATTTCAGTGGCCCGGGGCAGCTCAATCCTTCGAATCGACACAAACCGATGACTGAGTCTGGCGGCAACGGCACCGCGGCTCTGCCTACTGGGTCAGAGCCCCCGGTGGAAATCGAAGACGAAGTGTTCAGCATCAAGCCTTCCAAGCCGCCCAAGTAGTAGCCTGGCCTGCTCATGGCGGAACTTCACGTCGGCAAGTCCCCCATCACGCTCGTGTAGCACAGCGTCGGAGTCGCGAAAGACGACCCACAAGGGGTGACGATTTACGCTCCGTGGGCTTAGCATCCTGTCAAGCTCCTCGCAGGGGAGGAAGAACTCTCCCACACCGGCCGCCTGGCGGCGTCCTCACCCTGCTCGGCGCTCGATAAGCGCCGGGCGCCTTCGACACCGATGGTGAGGGATCGTTGGCCAGGATGATGTCCCCATCATGGCCGCGAGCGGTATACCAGGGTGGCGGGCTGACGGAAAACACTTCAGGAAGAAGCCCCAGGTGCTGCTCGAGCGGTACCCGAGGCCACTCCAGGAGTCATGACGGAAGCGCTCTTTCCCATCAGGAAAACATGGAGGGGCACGGGTCCACGGAATCGCCCTTGACGAGCAACCCGAACTGCTATTCGTTCAGGTCGAGCAGGCGTCGCACTGAGGCCTCGGTCCGGCATGCGCCGTACGTGGCCCCACAGACCAAGCGAGCCAAAAAACGGCTGCAAAAAGGGCCACCTGTACCCAGCGCCGAGCGAGGAAACGATCAATCGACTTCAGCTCTCGAGTTCTGTGAAATTGGGAGCCAAGGGTCATTGGGTTTTCCTCCTCCACAGGGAGAATAGCATCTTGTTCCGGTAGCGTCACATCGTACCCGGTGGAAGCCTTCCGTTCGCGCCGCCGATTGGGCAGCTGCTCTCAACCGGATCGGCAAGATGCGCACGAACCAGGCGAAGAAAACGCTTGCCCCCACCTTGGAAATCCATACAATGCCGACTCTGTTACGTAAGTTGTTCCGCGGTAGGCTTTTGCCCGGCAACTCCTGTTGAGTGATTCAAGGCAGAGCCAGGACGGAGGAGTCCTTGGGACTGAAACTTGAACCCGGTAACTTGGCTATTCGTGTGGCGATAACTCGATGTTTTGAGTTTCTCCCTGGCGAGTAGTCCCCAAGCTTGTCGGGAGGAGATCCTCGAAGGGATACCCTGAGAAAGAGACGGGAGTCGTCGAAACACAAGTCGTCGACTGTCAGGACGCCCACAGACAAGGCGCCGGTCGACCCAAAGAAAAGTGGAACAGCTCACAGCATGAAAAGAAAAGGAAAGGTGAAGGGATATGGCCTACTTGCGCAGATATATTTTTTCGACCATGGCGCCTGCTTTACTGGCGTTGTCACAGATTTCCTGTTATTCGCCACCGGCCCGCTTCGACACGGTGGAGATGGCGGAGCAGGAAGACATTCCAGTCCCGAAGCACTTTGAGCTGCGCCACAGCTACAGCCCGAAGGCCGCAGTCGACCTGAACTTTCGATCCTGGATTGGCGAGTACGCAGGTGAGGAGCCAGTCGGAATCCTCGTCCCCTGGTACATTACCGAAATGCAGAAAAACCACCTCTGGAAGCTCAGTAGCCTCGAAGTAACTGGGGCAGAATCCAAACGGCTACACTTCGAAAAAAACGATGAGACATCGACCGTCGAGATTTCCCGTGGGTTTGACAGTAAGCGTGGCGGATTGCTCACCTTCGTGCGGGTTCGCGTGAGTCCGCGCGGTCCGGAAGAGTTCACCGTGGACGAGCACCTGGAACGTCAGAAGTTGGGCTTCAAACAAGTCAGCGTAAAGGAAAAGGAATCGGACGGTGCTGAGCCGTATGGAATTACCATGGGAATTGAGCCGGGCGAGCTCGGATCCAACACGTCTGATGAGAGCCAACCCGAGGAATTATCCACAGGCAAGGTCCAGGGAAGCAGTGACTTGAAGCCACCCGCGGTATCAGCCCAATCACGAGCCGCGAAAGCCCGAAAGCCTGGCCCCCCCCTGACGCCTTCGAAGGGTGCGGGGGCAGGAAAAGGGAGCTCCGCTGTCAGTGAAATCAAGAATTTTGAAGAAGCTTCCCGCTAGGGTTCGGGCACTTCGCAGTCAATTTCAGACGAGACTCGATCGTGAAAAAGCAAAGCTCATCGAAACACAACGTCGAATCCAACCCGGCAGTAACTCACCTGGACACCACGCTCACTGAGATCACCGCGACCACGACTCATACACTTCAGCGGTGGTGGAAGCCTCTTCTCGCAACCATCTCGGCACTAGTGCTTTGCCTATTACTGTATCAGGGCCTCCGTGCCATCGGCGACATGAAGGACGCAAGTCTCAACGAACGCGCGTACGGGCTCTTTAGCAGTCCAGCTGCTGCCAAGGAGGACTACCAGCTTGATCCAACCGCTCTCCAGTCTCTGCTTTCGGACGTGCATGGGCGTTCGATGGAGCCCTTTGTCTATCGGTCCGCTGTGGAGCACTATCTCAACCTCGGGGCTAGGCTCTCTCGCAAGGCCAGGGAAAACGAGCAAAAACCAGTATCGACTGGCACCACTGTAAGCACTCCAAGCACTGCAACTCCGGAGGGCAATCTACAGCCAACCATCGATGTAGCCTACAATCAGGCTCTGACGCTGGCTGAGCAAGCAAGGTCAAAGATGGCGAACGACGGTGATGTTGAGGTCTGGGCTCAAAAAGTGAAATCCAGGATCGAAGGGGAACGTAAGAAAGATTGGCTGCCGGCAAAATGGAAGTTCTCCCTTCCGACACCAAAGCCACTCCCAGACTCCAATACGCCCAGTAATCCTGACTTGCCGGCAGGCTCGGCCACACCTGCGGCTGCCGAGTCGAAGCCACCAGAAGCTTCAACGGACGGACAGCCCGCGAACAAATAGGCAAGGTGGTGCGATCTTGAGCCAGCTCTCGGACGGAGAGCAAGAGGTCTCCAATACAGAGCCTGACAACGCAGAAGTATTACAACCTTCTCCTACCACCGTCCACGAATTCACCAATACAGGTGAGCCTCTGAGGATCGACGTGTTCCTTGCGGAAAGACTTCCCGATCTCAGCCGGGCCTTCCTCCAGAAGCTCATCGACGAAGGCCAAGTTCATATTCATCCTCATGTTCGAGCGGTCAAGAGGTCCATCAAAGTTCCCCTCGGTGGCATCGTAAGCGTTGTCATTCCGCCACCGCGCAAAGTCGATCTGACGCCTCAAGACATTCCCATCGAAATTCTGTACGAGGATGTTCACCTCGCGGTCATCGACAAGCCTGCTGGTTTGACGGTTCACCCGGCCCCTGACCAGCTCTCGCACACGCTCGTCAATGCCCTGCTTTTCCACCTCAAGGGGCTCTCGAGTATCGGGGGAGAGGAACGTCCAGGAATCATCCACCGCCTCGACAAAGAGACTTCGGGAGTACTCGTCGTCGCCAAGAGTGACTTCGCTCACCAAGCGATTTCCCTGCAATTCAAGGAGAGACTCGTCAGCAAGACCTACCTGGCCATTGTGCGAGGCGAGCCGGAACACTGGGAAGGACACCTCGACTTGCCTCTGGGTCGGAGCCCTGCCCACACAATGAAGCAAGTGGTGCGCCTTGACGGATCGGGACGTGAGGCGACGACGGACTACCGGGTCCTGGAAAAATACCGTGGATACGCCCTTGTGGAGTGCTACCCGCGAACGGGCCGAACACACCAGATTCGAGTGCACATGGCAAGCCTCAGGCTGCCGGTTGCGTGCGACAAACTCTACGGTCGCGAAAAAAGAATTTTCCTGACAGATCTCACCGAATCGGCACGCGAGGCTGGTGAGCGCCCCCTGATGGAACGTCACGCACTTCATGCAGTCAACTTGTCGTTCCAGCACCCCGTGACAAGGGAAAAACTAACTTTCACTTCGAACCTGCATCAGGACATGCACGCTCTCCTCAAGGCGCTTGAGAGGCACAGGTCCTTCAGGTGAGCAGCTGCCCTCGTCAGCACTGAGCGCTGGGCTGTCGGGCTGGGCGCTGCCCCCAGTGAAACCACCGCCGAAAATCCTCCCAACAACGTTGACACAACTCGTGCTCTCGGAGGTCGAATTTTACAAACTGGTAAGTAGGAATGTGCTCTCTCGAATAGCAACGTTTACAGGTCTGCTGCACCTGATTCTCCGTCTTTTCCACGCGAGTCTCCCGATCCACAGGTAAGGCTCCCTTTCATTCCTCGATCCATCTGTTCTTTCGGCAGGCCTCACAGGATCCTCGAGCGATTGCCAAAATGACTTTCCAAAAATCTCGAGAAGTTGATAAAGTCTCACAGGGTACATGCCGATAATGGCACGTAGACACACTCTGCACGTCCCAGTAGAAGTGAAAGAAAGGGATCCGCACCCATGAGTGCCGCCACGAGAACAATCAAACAGGTATCTCAACGACTGCTGCTGATGACCGGGGTGGTTTGCCTGGTTCCTGCCTGCGGCAGCTCGCCAGCAGCTCGCCACGCGGAACGCCACCAATCGCAGGAGCGAGTCCGCGACGACGAGAGGACCCTCTTGGCCCTACCCAGTCCTCCGATCGGGGACAACGTGTATTACAACTTGGCGCCAGCCGCCGTCTCTACCGATCAAATCACGAATGAGCGGCCAACCCCCCGCGAGAGCTTGCACCCTCTCTCCAACAGTCACACGGCCGAGAAAGCAGTCTCGCCAGCGGCGGCGCCGATTGATGCCGCCAAGGAAATCGACCCCGCGGAAATCATCGCGAAGGCAACGGACGCCGCGCTCGTGGAGGAGCTTCAAAACCGATGGACGAAGGCGCTGGCCCTGAACCAGGGCCGGTCCGAGCTTCCCGAACGGCTCGAAACCGCAAGGCGCGGACTTGCGTTGAGCTTCCTCCGTGAGAACCAAGGCACCGGTAGAGTAGAGCTTGTTCAAGCTGCGAAAACTGCTTGCGAGGAGGGCTCTACCTCCGATCTGAGGTTACTGGCTGCTGCCTATTATGCGCGCGTGGGCATGCAGGCTGAGGCCAAAGATTCCGTGGCGGGGCTCTTTGAGTCAACCTCCAACTCGGAAATTGACCAGGAGCTTTCGTATGAAGACCTACCTCAGGACGACGCCTTCGAGGTCTCCCGACTTTCTTTTTCAAGCTCCATTGATGGGCCAGGGAAGTTTGTTCCAATCGTCCCCAGTGACCTGAGCTCGGGGAAGAGCGTGCTAATCTATGGAGAGTTCCGCAACTTCAAGAATGAGGCCAGTACCACACCAGACTCCAGGACAATTTACCGCAGCTCCTTTTCCGCAAGTCTCAGGCTCATGAGTTCAAACGGAGATCTGATCGATCGACTGGAGTTCCTCCCGGAAAGCCGCGGCCTCCAGCAGTCTCCCACACGCAGCGATGTGACAAACTTTTGGGCACGTTACAAGATCCCAGCCAACGTTAGGCCCGGAAGCTATAAGATTGTCGTGGAAGCCAGGGATCTGCTCGGCGGCGGAAGCGCCTCGGGGGAAATTGCCCTCACGCTCGGAGACGAGAAAAGCACTGCCCAGCCGCCGAAGTAGCGCCGGCAGGGCATGGCAGCCTGTGGAACAAGTCCCCGCTGGCAGCGTTGCCAGGCCGGCGGGTGGGATGCAAGACGCGAAGGACCACGGCGGCGTCTCGGAGTGACCGCCGAGTCCAAGCAACCCCGCAGACGGCCCGCCGCCCGAACCCGGAGAGCCAGGCCGAAATACTGCGCGTCGCTGCGCCGCTCGACCTCAGCGTGGGCTCCGCGAATGCTTGCCCAAGCATGCCTCCGGTCTCCTTCCTTCGGGCGCTTGCATTTGGGCCTGGCGCTGCCGCGCGGACTTGTTCAACAGGCTGATAGGTACGGCAACGCGTGATGGGGTAGCATGGCGCAAATGCGAATCATCGCAGGCGAAGCAAGAGGGAGGCGGCTGCATACCCCCAAGGACGATTCGATCCGTCCGCTCCTGGATCAGATCCGGGAGTCGATTTTCTCGTCGCTGGACAGTGTTCTTGTGGACCGGTACGTGCTGGATCTTTTCAGCGGGATCGGCTCCTTTGGGCTCGAGGCTTTGAGCCGCGGAGCACGAAGAGCCGTCTTCGTCGACCTGAGCGCCTCCAGCCTTGCAATTCTGCGACGCAACATCGAAAGCCTTTCCTTTGGACCACGCAGTGAGATCATCCAGGGAGATGCTCTCCGAGTTCCACAGCTCTCCGGCAATGGGGAAGGCACGTTCGGAGTGGTATTCCTTGACCCTCCCTTCAAGATGTTCGACTCCCTGGAGGGTGCCGGCACCGTGTTCAATCGCGTACAACAGATCCTCCTGAGCCCCAGCGTGGCGACAGATGGCGTGGTTCTTTTACGGTACCCTTCGAAATTTCGAGGCGATTGCCCCTTGAAGGCGGACTCGAGAAAAGTCCATGGCCAGTCGGTCGTGCTGCTTTTTCGTCGGGGGGGTCCAAGTTCTTGAGGGTTTGTTACCGGGATTCGCACAATGCTGCAGCCTCCTGATTCACACCATTTCTCCGTCCTGTTGCTCCTGGCAATCCTCGGCATCACCTATGGTGTCCTGTCGATTTGTTTGCGCGGTCCCGAGGACCAACTTCTTGCCTGCATCCTCCGACCTCTTTGCCTTGCCTACGTCCGAGTCTTTCACCAGTTAAAGGTTTTTCCTGCGGAGGACATCGTCCCGCGGAAAGGCCCTGCAATCATGGTGGCAAACCACCGCAGCGGCGTTGACCCGGTGCTCATCTCGATTCTCACGCAACGACGGGTTCGATTCCTGATGGCCCGTGAATACTACGAGACGCCAGGACTTCGATGGTTATTCCGCTCACTTGGCTGCATTCCCGTCAACCGCGATGGAAACGATCTAAGCTCCACGAAGGCAGCGCTCAAGGCTTTACACCATGGAGAGGTCATTGGCATTTTCCCACAGGGAGGAATTCGAGACACAACCGATTTCTTGCAGTGGAAAGCAGGCGTCGCCTTGCTCGCCCTCAGAACAGGAGCCCCAATTATTCCATTTTATATTTTTGGATCGCGAAATCTCAACTCCGTGGCACTGTCGCTACTCACTCCTTCTCGGACCTGGATTCACTGTGGCGTTCCCCTCACTTTCACCTGCGCCAGGGGGAAACCTCGCCGAGAAGAGCTGGAAAACGTCACCGCGGAAATCCTCGAGTCCATTGCCCGCCTGAAGCCACTGCTCCCCGCGGCCGATGTTGCCATTTGACGGAGATGGACACCCTCGCTACACTCAGCAACCTTGAGAACAAAGGAGCCCCATTCATGAGAGTGACCGTTGCCAAGGCTCTGGGCACGTGCTTTGGCGTGCAAGACGCGATCGACTTGGCGCTGGATGAAGCGTATCGCGGTGAGCTGACCGTGATTGGGCAGCTTGTGCACAACCCGCAGACAGTGGAGCGGCTCCGTCAGAACGGCGTTCAAATTGTTGACCAAATAGATTCGCAGGATATCAGGACTCGAAACGTCATGATCACCGCCCACGGAGCACCTGAAAGCCTCCGGCACCGAGCCGAGGACAAGGGATTCCGGGTTATCGATGCGAGTTGCCCACTGGTACTCCGTGTCCACAAGGCCGTTGCTGAACTCGTTCGGGGTGGATTCCACCCTGTCGTCATTGGCCAGGCAGAGCACGTTGAGGTAAAGGGAATTGTCGGAGATCTCAAGGATTACACTGTCATTCGCGACGAGAGCGAGATCCACAAGCTCAAGGGTCGCCCAAAAATCGGTATCGTCTGCCAGACAACCCAACAGATCGACTTCGTATCGCGGCTGGTAGATCTGATTCGGTCCACCTATCCTGCGTCTCAAGTTGAGTTCCGGGACACAGTCTGCAAGCCGACCAAGGATCGTCAGGTCGCCGTGCGCGAGCTAGCGCGCGAAGTCGACCTCATGGTCGTCATCGGCGGCTACAACTCCTCCAACACGAAAAAGCTCAAACTTGTCTGCGACGAGCTCGGGGTGAAAGCCTTTCACGTGGAACGAGCCAGCCAACTAACGCCAGAAATGTTTCACGGCCACGAGCACGTTGGGATCACAGCAGGCACATCGACACCCCACGAAGTGATCGAGGAGGTCTACTATGCGATCCTGAACATGCCGGGCGTCGACAAGGAGGCCTGCTCGGGCCTTCCAGAACGTGAAAAGAACCTGTACTAAATGCGCTGGCGTGATTCGTCCAGGCGCATAGGGCTCGACGTGGACAGTCCACCGACTCAGGTG
Organism: Planctomycetia bacterium; assembly: GCA_005772855.1. Lineage (GTDB taxonomy): Bacteria > Planctomycetota > UBA8108 > UBA8108 > SXIK01 > SXIK01. The sequence continues at coordinate 26,523 of SXIK01000173.1, forward strand.
CCTGAGCTACCGCCGTCCTTCGAGATCCTGCCCGAACACTTGCCCCGAGACGACAAGGGCTCGGTTCTCTGGACGGAGGTCTTCGAGGTCTCTCGGCCACTTCAAGTCGAGATCGGAGTTGGCACGTCGACATTTCTCATCGATATCGCTGAACGCAACCCGGGCATCAACTTCGTCGGCATAGAGTACTCGGCCAAACGCGTGGCCAAGTTCCTCAAGAAGGTCAACCACCGCGGCGTAAGCAACATTCGAATGCTTCGCGTCGAAGCTGTTCAGTGGATCCCAAAGCTCTTCTCATGTCAGAGCATCGCGCACTTTCACATCAACCATCCGGATCCCTGGCCCAAACGTAGACACCAAAAAAAACGGTTCGTGAATCGAGAAAACAGCTTACTTCTCGCGGCGTTCTTGAGTTCCGGAGGAGGGATCTCCTTGAGGACTGACTTCGCCGAATATGCGCAGCAGATGCTCGAAGTTCTGGACCAGACGCCAGGGCTCACCAATCTCTCTGGCCCGGGAGTTTTCGCTTCAATACCCCGTGAGCCGACTCGCACACTGTACGAGACCAAGTTCCTGAAGGCCGGCGTACAGATCTTCTACCTTGAGTACGAGAAAACCGCCCGACATGGCCCCGGCACCAGCCACGCCCCCTGAGATTCTCGAAAAAGTTGACCGGTTCCCGATCTCCCCTGGCGTCTACATCATGAAGGACTCCTCGAGTCGGATCATTTACATCGGCAAGGCGGTCAGCCTTCGATCTCGCGTGAAGTCCTACTTTGGCTCTTCGTCCGACTCGCGAATCTTCCACCGATTCTTGGTCCCACGAATTCATGACGTGGACTGCATCGTCACCGAGTCCGAGGCTGAGGCGTTGATCCTCGAGAATAACCTGATCAAGAAGCACCGCCCCGTCTACAACATCCGGCTCAAGGATGACAAGACTTACGTCAGCATCAAAGTCACGACGGCAGAGGAATGGCCCCGAGTTCTGGTGGTGCGGCGATATAAACGCGACGGGAACCTATATTTCGGCCCCTATGCTTCGGCAAGCTCGGTGCGTGAGATGCTTCGTGTGATCAAGACCGTCTTCCCGCTGCGCACGTGTTCGAACGCCTTTTTCAAGGGTCGCACACGAGCTTGCATCGAACATGAGATCGGCCGCTGCACGGCACCCTGTATAGGCCTCGTAACGAGAGAACGGTACCAGGAAGATGTGAACGAGGTCGTGCTCTTCCTGAAGGGTAGAAACAAGGAGCTTCTCAAAATCCTCAATGAGAAGATGAATGGCGCTGCACAGCTGCGGCAGTACGAGCGTGCAACAAAGTTTCGGGATCAAATTCGCGCGATCCAAAGGGTCTTCGAATCCCAGAAGGCCGAGGATTGGGGCCTCGGAGATATCGACGTCTTCGCCAGCGCGCGAGAAGGAGACGTCGTGGTCATCCAGGAGGTCCTGGTCCGAGATGGACGAATCGTGGGCTCCGTTTCACATACCTTCAAGACTTCCCTCGAGGGGGAGGAGATCATCGCAAGCTTCATGGCCCAGTACTACCTCGTGGAAAGGTACATCCCCCAGGAGATTCTCTGCGACATCGACTTTCCGGAGCGTACCCTGCTCGCCGAGTGGCTTCGTGAGAAGAGAGGAGTGCGGGTCAAGATCCATGTACCCGAGCGCGGCAATAAGGCGCAGCTCCTGAATCTCGCAAGAAAAAACGCTCTCAGCTCCTTCAGCGTCGAACGAACTCGGGAGGAACAAATCGAGGGGCTTCTTGCTTCCTTGCAATCAAAATTGGAGATGGCCCGCCCACCGAGGAGAATCGAGTGCTTCGATATTTCGAACTTCCAGGGCTCCCTCGCTGTCGGCGCCCAGGTCAGCTTTGAAGACGGTCGCCCTGTCAAGGACCGTTACAGAAAGTACCGCATTCAGACGGTTGTTGGAGCCGACGATTTCCGCTGCTTGCGGGAAGTCCTGAGCCGTCGGCTGCGAAGGGGTATCGAAGCGAACGATCTGCCCGACCTCGTACTTGTCGATGGCGGCAAGGGACAACTCGGTATCGCGGTCGAGCTCCTGGAGGAGCTAGGGCTTTCGGAAAGATTGCCCGTCGCCGGAATCGCGAAGGAGAGGCGGAGCAAGGGCACCACTGAGCGCATCTTTGTTCCAGGGAGAAAGGATGCCCTGCCCTTGCCTCAAGAAGCGCCGGAATCGCTGTATCTTCAGCGAATTCGGGACGAGGCTCACCGTTTCGCGATTTCTTATCATAGAGACTTGCGCAAGAAAACGACGCTTCGGACCGGACTTGAGGAAATTCCTGGAATTGGCAAGAAGCGACGCCTTGCACTCCTCGACAGGTTTGGAACCCTCAAGGCATTGCGTCAGGCTTCGTTGGCTGATGTCACCGCGGTCCTGGGTGAAGAACTAGCCCGCGTGGTCCTCCAGAAGCTGCGCCCCCCCACCAGTGCAAATTCGGCGGCGCCTGAAGCGTCACCGGCGGAATTGCAAACCCCACCAGGCCCCAAAAAAACTGGGCGGAATTGAGCTTCCCGTGCAATCAGCGTCCTCTTCCAGTTTCCCTTTGCCTGATAAAAGCTCAGGCTTAGCAATTCTTCTTGTTGGGACCAACGGGCTGGAAGCTATCCGTCGCCTCCTTGACGCTGGCGTGAATTTCGAAGATCTGGGTTAGCTTCATCACATCGAACAGCTCCTGAATCGGCTCGCGTAAGCTGCACAGTTTGAGGGTGCTCCCCTTGCTCTTCGATTTCTTCAAGAGCCCCACGAGGTGGCCCAAGCCTGCACTCGAGAGGTATTCAACGTTGCCAAGGTCAAGGACAAGCTCGAGCCCAGTCTTGGACTCAATGTATCGACCAAGGCTTTCCAGAGTCTTGAGGATCTCGCGCTCATCCCGGATGCGTCCGCGGGCAAAACCGATAACTGCAATGCCATCGATCACCTGCGACAAGAGAATTCCGTCTTTGGTTGGTTCCATCCTTAAACTCCCGCGATCCTGTTAAAACCCTTCTTGAGATCTTCAGATTGTTCTTGCGAGAACCAGGGTACTCCCGCCGTTGTAGTGCTCGACCCGATCCATGTAGTGCGACATCAGGTAAAGCCCACGTCCCGATTCGCGCCAAATCCCTTCGGACTTGAGAGGATTTCTCACTTGTTCCGGGTCAAATCCCTGCCCCTCATCCGAAACAACCACGCTCCACTCCGCGTCGCTCAGAAAGATCTGGAAACGAACCTTTTTCTTGAAATCCTTCTTGTTGCCGTGAAGCACCGCATTTTGAAGAGCTTCCTCAAGGCAGAGCGCGATCTTGGAGTCCTCTCCTGGCCGGATAACCCCTTCACTTCGCAGAAAATCCATTGCTCTCACAACGAGCGGCGCCACCAACGCAGAGTCACTCGGGATCTCTCGATCCAGGATGACCTGCCCCGGGCTTGTTGGCGGCCCCTTGTGCAAGGCAATGCGGGCCTTCATCTCGACAACATCGTCTCCTTTGCTTGCCATCGTCAAAGAATAGGATGGGCTTGCGCTCGAGTCAAATGGACTCCGCGTGACCATGATTGGGACAGCTTGACCGAGGGCTCACCCACCCTCGGCGCCGGAGGCGCCCGGCACTGATCAAGGGCCGAGGAGGGGGGCAGGGCGACCAGGGTGGGAACCCTGACACCCGAGGCCGGCGGGGTGAGGACGACCGATGAGGGAGTCGGAACGGCCGGAGGCGGCGGGAACCGCTAAGCGGTCGCCGCCGAGGCCTGGCCCGGAGCACGTACGTAGCACGTGACGAAGGGCGCTAAGCGATCGCCGCCGAGGGTCTTGCGGCGAGCTTGCGCAGCCGCAAACGGCTCGGAGGGAGCCTGGCCTGGAGGCGCACGCGCAACGTGTGACCGGAGGGGGCGCCGCCAGGCGCCTCGGAGCGGGGGAAGACTTACGTCCCCCGCGAGGCAAATACAAGCAAAGACCACAGGTCCGCTAACCATGCGAGTTTGACGCATTCACGGCACAGTGCTACTTTCCTGTGTCAGTATTGCCTGCTCAAACCACGATCTCCGGATCCATGAGCGAGCGTAAGACTACTTAATGAGCCCACAGAACCGAACCTCCCGCCGAAGAATCGGAGAAATCCTCGTTAACGACGGGATCGTCTCCCAGGAGCAGATTGAAGATGCCCTTGCGATCCAAAAGCGGTCCAGGGAGCCGCTCGGTTCCATCCTGCTGGACATGGGGGTGGTGAACGAAGCTGATATCGCCAAGACGATCTGCGTTCAGTATCAGCTGCCGTTTATCTGTCTGAATAACTACGAGATCGACGAAACGCTTGCGCAACTCCTCCCCCGAGAGTTGCTCCACCAGCAGAAGATTCTTCCCTTCGACAGGATTGGCGACATCCTGCTTGCAGCTGTTGCTGAAGTGCCGGAGGAGACCGTGCTTGCCCTCATCGCAAAGCGAACCCAGCTGAGTCTCGCTCTCTACGTTGGGTATTTCTCCGAAATCACGAAAGAGCTGACCCGCCTGTGCCCTCAAGACGTCACGTCCAGGGCACAACCCACGGCGCAAGAAGAACCTGACATCGAGACGGAGAATGATCTCGAGAATGAAGATCCCGAGGACAAGGACTCTCAGGAAGAGTCACCTACGTTGACTTTCGGCTCCGGAAAGGGCTCATTTCTGGCGGAGCTGGACTCGACTTGGGACTCGATCTTTGACGCTCCCAAGGACGAGGCCGGCAAGAAGTAGCTTCACCGCGGCATGTCACAGCCGCCGCCGAAAAGCCCGCGACTTGCGTTCGTCCACACGTCTTCCTACAATCCGCAGAGGAATGGCCTGTGAGAAGGAAGAGACTGCCCGCGACACGCCCATGATGCGCCAATACTTCGCCGTGAAGGAGAAGTACTCAAAGGAAATCGTCTTCTTCCGCATGGGCGACTTCTACGAGATGTTCTTCGACGATGCCCGAGTCGCCTCCGAAATCCTCGGCATAGCGCTCACTTCACGCTCCAAGGAGAAGGACGCGATCCCCATGGCGGGAGTTCCAGTGCGTGCCGTGGACTCTTACCTCCCGAGACTGCTCAAGGCCGGTAAGCGAGTGGCCATTTGCGAGCAGGTGGGCGATGCACGGGAGCCGAAGGGTCTCGTGGAGCGAGCGGTTGTCCGAATCATCTCTCCTGGAACCATCACGGACGAGCGACTCGTCGGCGAGAAGACGAACAACTATATTTGCGCACTCTCCGTGGATCACGGTCTCTACGGATTTGCCTGGCTCGACGTTTCGACTGGACAATTCCTCATCTGGGAGTCGAGCGATGCAAACGCCATCAGCGCACAGCTATCCAGGCTCGAGCCCGCAGAGTGCCTCCTGCCGGACGGCCTGTCCTTCTCACTCGACAAGCACACCGAGCTCGAGGATTGCCTGCGCCAGACGGTGAGGACTTTGTACCCCGCCCCCTATTTTGAGAAGGAAACGGCCTACCGAAACCTCATCGAGCACTTCCGAACACGCACGCTCGAGGGCTTTGGCTGCGAGCACCTTCATGCGGCGGCACAAGCCGGTGGCGCTTTGATTAGCTACGTGCGTGAGACGCAAATGAATGCGCTCTCCCACATCACAAAGGTAGGAGCCTACCAGGCAAGCAGACACATCCCGATTGATCGGGCAACCCGGCATGCGCTAGAGTTGATCAGAACACAGCGTGGCGAGGAAGGGCCCGGCACTCTTCTTGACTCCCTGGATACCACCTTGACCGCGCTCGGCGGGCGCCTCTTGAGAAGTTGGATCCTCTCCCCTCTATCTGCAGTCGATGCGGTCAACGAGCGTCTGGACGCGGTAGCGGAACTGCACACGAACCCGAATTTGCTTTCCTCCCTGGCCGACACGCTTCACCAAGTGCACGACATTGAACGGATTGCAACTCGCATAAGCTACAGGAGTGCAAACGCACGCGACCTCATTGCCCTTCGAACAACCCTGGATCTCATTCCGAAGATCCGAGGACTTCTTGAGGAGTGCAAATCGGAGCTGTTGCATCGGGCCGTGGAGCGGCTGGTCGTGCCAGCAGGAGTGAAGGAAGAGTTAGCAAAGGCCATCGTGGATGCTCCCCCGCTGGCGGTATCGGAGGGAGGAATCCTGCGAGATGGCTACGATCCAGCGGTTGATGAGCTGAGAGAGATTGGATCGCAGGGCACGCGCTGGATCGCCCGATTCCAGGAAGAGGAAATCCAACGGACCGGAATCTCATCGCTCAAGATCGGCTTTCACCAAGTTTTTGGTTACTACATCGAAATCACCAACTCACACCGGGACAAGATTCCCGAAAACTATCATCGCAAGCAAACGTTAAAGAACTGCGAACGATACATCACTCCGGACTTGAAGGACTACGAAGCGAAAGTCTTGAGTGCCAGAGACCGCGTCATGGCTCTCGAGTTCGAACTTTTCTGCCGGCTAAGAGACATGGCTGCTGCTCACATCCCCCTCTACCAATCGGCTGCGCAGGCCATCGCAGAAGTGGACGTACTGACCGCCTTCGCGGCCCTGGCAGTGCAGCGAGGCTACACCCGACCAAGAGTCGACGATTCGCATCGGCTCTTCATACAAGGCGGACGGCATCCCGTGGTCGAAAACGTTATTGGGAAGGAAGGTTTTGTATCCAACGATGTGGATCTCGATGATGACAGACACGTCATGATCATCACGGGTCCCAACATGGCCGGAAAGTCCACCTATATACGGCAGGTGGCCATCCTGACACTGATGGCTCACATCGGCAGCTTTGTCCCTGCCAATCGTGCCGAAATGGGCGTTGTGGACCGGCTTTTCACCCGTGTTGGGGCGGCAGACGACCTTACTCGCGGGCAGTCGACCTTCATGGTCGAGATGAACGAAACAGCAAACATTCTGAATAATGCAACCGAGAAGAGCTTGATCATCCTCGACGAGGTCGGTCGAGGCACGAGCACCTACGACGGGGTGAGCCTCGCCTGGTCGATCACAGAGCATATTGCTGACAGGATCGGGGCCAGAACTCTCTTCGCGACCCACTACCACGAGCTGACCTCCCTGGCACAGAATTACGCGACTGTCCGTAACTTCAACTTCGCCGTCAAGGAGTGGAACGACGAGATCATCTTCCTCAAGAAGATCGTGAACGGCGCCACAGACAAGAGCTACGGGATCCACGTTGCCCGGCTTGCGGGCATTCCCCGTGAGGTGCTCGACCGAGCCAAGGAGATCCTCTGCAACCTGGAGTCGCAGGCCATGGACATGCATGACAAGCCCGCAATGGCTGCTCGTCACCGGGCCGCACCGGTTCGAACCCGCACGACGCAGGATGGTCATCGACCGGAAAACCTGGAAGATGCCGGCCTTTGCCAGCTGGACCTGTTCCAGGACCTTAATGCCCGGCTACTCAAAGAGCTCAAGAAACTCGATTTGGACCGAATGACTCCCCTGGAGGCACTTCAGTACCTCGCCGAATTGCGTAAGCGGATTGTCTAATAACCTGTATCAAGATTCGCTCCGGGGCCAGGACGAGACGTTGATATGCTCCTCGCGGTCATGATTGGGACATCTTGATCGATGCTCTCCCCCGCGAGGAGGACACTACGATGGAGGGGAGTCAATTGCGGCCGCCGCGGCCATGGTCCAATTCGTACTGGAGCTTTACAAGCTCTCGAACGACGCGTTTTGCATCCCATCGTTTGCGCGGATCTTTTTCAACCATGCCAAGAAACAACGCTTCCATTCCAATCGGATACCGGTTCAGGACCTCCCGGGGAAGAGTGATCTTGATCTCTCGGTTGGCCTGGATCGTGTCTCGCCCCCTCAACTCCGGAAATGGAGGAGCTCCGGTCGCCATTTCAAAGGCCATGATTCCCAGGCTGAAGACGTCGGACTTGAAACCTCCGTATTCATCTTTGCCACGTTCCGGTGCCATGTAGCGAGGCGTCCCCAGTACAGGCAACTTTTCGAGCTGATAGCCACGGGCATCATCCTTCATCCGAAACGAGATTCCAAAGTCCGCGATCTTTACCGAAGCCACCGGCACCTCACTCGACATTCCACCAAGAATTGCATACCAGTTGCCATCCTTCCGAAACCACTCCCTGAGAATCTCCCGGACCTCTTTTCGGACGTCCTCACGCCGCGCAAGTAGGCGATAGATCCTCACAATTTCTTGCATCATCTCGCAAGCCAAGTCGGCCTGATACTCACAACGTGCGAGGTGGGCTCCTTCTAGCAGCGCCTCAACAGCCTTCGAGTACTCATGGCAGCCAGCGAGGTGGCGAGCTCGCAATTGCTGAAGCTCCGGCGACTCCAGAACGGGGACGGTCTGAAGCAATCGGGACAGTCTCCGATGCAAATGCGGACGCTCCTGTTCTGGAATTCTGTCGGCTGCATAGTGCTGAAAGGCGACATTGGTGAACCCGTACCAGGTCCGACCCTCCTCGGTAATAAACCCCTCGGCAAGGAGACTCCGCACTATAAAAAAAAGAGAGGTCTCATTGATGTCATGCAGTCGGAGGAGGGTGTCAAAGATGAAATGCGGTCCAACGAATGCCGCCATCTCCAATACGTGCCGCTCCATCTTTCCGCACGACCTGTACTTCTCGTGGAGACTCTTGCCTTCCGCGAGTTCAAACTCCTGCTGGCGCGGACGGTAGGTGATCCGGCCCGAAACTCGATCAAGAGAAAGTACCCCACGCTCAAGAAAGCCCCGGATGATCTCAAGCAACTTCGCGAAGTTGCCTCGACTTAGCCGGTACAGGTGCGAAGCCAGGTCCAATCCAGTCAGTGAGTCCCTGAAGATGAGCTGCAAGTATCGCTGGATCTGATACCCCGTGAGTGGTCGCAGGTAGAGCTCTTTCGTGGCCGGCGTGACCCGTTCGAGGAACTGTTTCAAGCTGCCGTTGGTGCGAATCTCGCCCAGCACCATGGTGCCGACAAGGAGCAGCCTTTTCGTCTGGAGTAAGGGAGCCAACTGAGTAAGCAGATCACAGGCGACTGGGATGGCGGCCCCTAGGCTCAAGAGGCGCAAGACGACAGGTCCGGTCGTCGAAGAAAACCATTGCTGAATTTGCTCAGCAATCTGGCGAAGGGACAGATTACTGGCTGGCTTTGCACCCATGATTTGCTCATGAAGATGCGGAAGCCCCTCGATTCGAGAGCAATCGAATTCCAGGAGACGTGTGGGCTTGCCACTGGCACCAGACTCGCAATGGACTCCTTGAGCCTCTTTTGTCCGGAGGAACTCGCTCACGAGGCGATTCTTGCCTGTGCCAGCTTCGCCCTCCACAAGAAGAAAGTAACCACGCCCTTCGCTGATGCGGTCAAAGTAATGGGACAGAAAGTTCCACTCTGACTGTCTTGGAAAGTAGGGTGGATCAAGCGCTGCCTCGCGGACTGGCTCTCCCGCGCGACGCCGAATCTCCTCGACAAGTCCGGCATCATACCGGGAGCTGTGGCTCGAATCAGCCGAGGACGCTACCGATGGAAAATCGAACTCCAGGATTCCTTGCGCGGGGTCGAAACCCAAATCGGTGGCGGCTTCGGGGCCAGCAGACTCCCGGGGCAGACACCTGCCCCCCACCAACAGCACATTGGCAGGCTTGATGTCACTGTGCACAACCCCCTGGCGGTGTGCAGCCACAAGCCCGCAGGCGACCTGCTTCAAGATCTCGAGCACCTCCAGCGGCTGGAGCTTCCGCTCCTTCATGATGTGGAAAAGACTACGGCCTTCGACGTACTCCATGCTGATGAAGTGGCGGTCGCCGTCAACCCCGTGCTCGAAGACACGAATCACGTTGGGGTGATCGACCTCACGGGCAAGAACGGCTTCGCGATTGTGGAAAAAGTCCATGAAGGCCTCCTTGCGATCCGTAGTGGACCGGATGAACTTGACGGCCACTTCACGGTTCGAGTCCAGGTCGATCGCGCGGTAGACCGTGCCCATGCCGCCCTGTCCGAGGCGCCTCAGCAGGTAAAACCTTCCGTGACGCCGTGGAATCTGCTCATGATGTTGGGAAGCGCCGTCAGCGCAGGGCTTGCCCACGCCCGGAGACAAACGCACGTGGCTTTCGAACGGTGCCGTCTCGAGAGATCCCAGGGTCAGATTGCCCGTGAGAGACGTTGTCGGGGGAACTGCCTCAAACTCAAGCACCTCGTCCCCCAGCTGGACGCGATCACCCAGGTCGAGTCGAGTCTCTCGTTGAATGCGAACGCCGTTGACCCAGGTACCGTTCGTACTGCCGAGGTCGGCTATGAAGAACTCGTCTCCCCGCAACTCAATTCTTGCGTGCTTCCGCGACACACTCTTCACGTCGAGTATGCATTCGAGGTTTGGCTCGCGACCCAGCACCGCCATCTTGGCAATCGTGAAGGTTCTGTCGGAGCCGCCCTGAGTCTTCCAGACCAGCCTCACCATACGTTTGAAATTGTAACACGCGGCAGCGATCCCCGGGCCCGCGCCCCATTAGTCCGACTTCTCACGCGCGAGATGCTGATCAAGGTTTTCGCGTGTGACAAGCCCCACCTTGCGGGGCGACGGCACGAAGAGCTTCACGCTCGACGGTCGGGACTCAACCCAGTCGTCCAACTCGGCCATGACAGCACTCAGCCAGGACAGTTTCCGCAGCAAACGCTCAGACCTCTCGGAATAACAATCAGCTTTCATGGCGAAGAGTAGCATCCTTTTCGGAAGATGGCGATAACGCAGCAGGAGCCGCGAAATCAAGCGTTCTGGACAAGGATGGCACTCAACGGGTCGCACTCCGTCACCGGCGCTTGACAGGCGAAATCTCGGCAGACGTAGACGGTCGATTTGTCATCAACCGGCGTCTTCCCGCCAAGGAGGGGGACCATCTTCGAGGTCTCCCCCACGCGTTCAGGGGAGCACCCTGCGATCACCTTGCTCGGAAGGAACCGCCGATGTACCACACGGAGTAGATCCCGCGTCTCGGCCCTGCGCAAGTCGCCCACAACGCAGATCTCCACGGGCGGATGAAGGAAAAAGTCGAGGGCGAGCACCGTGTAGTTCATTGCCATGGGCGCCCGCTCCAGGTAACCCCGTACACCCCGCAACAATTCCAGCACCCTTTCTCGGTAGACCGCGAGGCCCGTGAGGCGTTCGAGGCGCAAGAGGTTGAGAGCAGCGACGCCGTTTCCCGAGGGAGTGGCGTTGTCGAGGTTGTCCTTTCGACGCGTAATGAGCGACTCGTGATAAGGCGCCGTGTAGAAGAATCCGCCGCCGACACCGTCCCAGAAGTTCTGGAGCAGCGTATCGGTGAGTTCCTTCGCTCGAGCGAGATGGGTAAGCGCAAAGGTCGCCTCAAACAGGTCAAGGAAAGCCTCGGCCGCGTAGGCGTAGTCATCCAGGTAGCCAGGAAACTGTGTGCGGCCATCCTTGTGCGTGCGATGAAGGCGCCCCGCGGGGCAAAGATTTGCCACAAGGAAGGCCGCCGAACTTTCAGCCGCATCCAGGTAGCGACGGTCCTCAAGCACCTGAAAGCCCCGGGCAAAGGCCGAAATCATGAGGCCGTTCCACGCCGCCAGTATCTTCTCGTCGCGGAAGGGCTTGACTCGAAGCGCTCGAGCCGAGTAGAGCGCTTCTCTGCCACGACTCACCGCCCCGGCAAGCACCAGCGCATCTACCCGCAGAAGCCTGGCCACCGTTTCGAGCGAACGGGGCACGTTGGGAATGCTCATTCCATTCTCGAAGTTGCCCTCCCGCAAGATGTTGAAGTATTCGCAGACAAGCCTGGCGTCATCCTTGCCGAGCAAGGCCTCCACCTCCGCCGTAGTCCAGACAAAGAACTTTCCCTCCTCACCCTCGCTGTCAGCATCAGTAGCCGAATAGAAGCCCCCTTCAGGACTTGTCATCTCGCGAAGTACGTAATCAAGAATCTCTCGCGCAATCCGGGCGTAGAATTCCTTGCCCGTCACTTGAAAGGCTTCAAGGTAGGTGCGGGCCAGGAGTGCATTGTCGTAGAGCATCTTCTCGAAGTGCGGCACCAACCAACGCTCGTCGGTAGAGTAGCGATGGAAACCGCCGCCAATCTGGTCGTACATGCCGCCAAGGGCCATGCCTTCTAGCGTCCGCTCGCACATCTCCAGCACGTGAGAATCGCCCGAGCGCAGGTAATGCCGAAGAAGTGTCGAGATTTCGACCGAGCGCGGGAATTTCGGCGCCTGCCCAAAACCTCCGTACGTCCGATCGAAGGACCTCCTGGCATACTCGGCTCCTGCCTCGAAGACCTCGGCAGAGGGAAGCTCGCTTCCCGGGGGTATTGACGGCGACTCAGCCAAGTGCTCCATGACTTGACGAGCCGTCTCCTCAACGCGTTCGCGCCCGGTGCGATAAACTTCGGCGAGTTGAGCAAGGATGTGACCGAAACCGGGGCGCCCGTGCCGATTCTCCGGCGGAAAGTAGGTACCGCCCCAAAAAGGCTTGAGATCCGGCGTGAGGAACACGCTCAGCGGCCACCCTCCCGAGCCAGTGAGCATCTGAACCGCGCTCATGTAGATCGCGTCAATGTCGGGCCTTTCCTCACGATCCACCTTGATGCTCACGAAGTACTGGTTGAGGAGGCTCGCGATCGAATGGTTCTCAAATGATTCCCGTTCCATGACGTGACACCAGTGGCAGGCGGAGTAGCCCACCGACAAAAAAATTGGTCGGTCGAGGTCTCTCGCCTTCTTGAGCGCCTCATCTCCCCAGGAGTACCAGTCCACCGGGTTCAATGCGTGTTGCTGGAGGTAGGGGCTAGTCTCATCAGCAAGGCGATTGGGCTTGCACTTTCGATTGGCAGTCATGGGATCTCGGAGGGAGGACCAGATGGAACATTCACCAGCGACGCAGGTCCCGGATCACATCAGCGATCCGCTCGACGCTCGGAATTGATGCTGCCTCCAACCCCCTGTGGTAAGGCACGGGATGGTCTGGGTAGGCAATTCGGCGGATGGGACCGTCGAGGAACTCAAAGGCTTTTTCGCCAATTCTCGCTGCAATCTCGCCGCCAAAACCGCCCGTGAAACAGGCCTCGTGCACGATCACCGCCCTGCCAGTCCGCCGAATGCTTTCGAGAATGAGCCCTTCGTCCATGGGCGCCAGACTGCGCAGATCCACGACCTCCACGGAGATGCCATCTCGTGAAACAACCTCAGCAGCCTCGAGAGAAGTGTGCGTCATCCAGCCGTACGCGATGACAGTGACATCCTCTCCACTGCGGACGATCCGGGCGGAACCAATCACTGCCTCCCTGCGAGCAGCCTCGAACGATTCCGCAGATTGCTTCACCCGGCGGTAAAGGTGCTTGTGCTCGAAGAAAAGAACGGGGTTCGGGTCCCTGATGGCGGCACGAAGGAGCGCGTAGGCATCGGATGGCCACGCTGGAGCGACAACCTTGAGGCCCGGCGTGTGAAGAAACCACGCCTCAACGCACTGTGAATGAAACGCGCCGGCTCCAGCGCCTCCGCCTGTTGGACAGCGGATCACCATCGGGACGGGACGACCCGTGCGCCAGAACATCTTTGCCGCCACGTTCACGACTTGGTTGAAACCACACGAAATGAAATCTGCGAACTGCATCTCGACCACTGGACGGCGACCCAGCATTGCGGCGCCGACGGCCATCCCAATCGTTCCCGACTCCGAAATCGGCGTGTTGACCATACGATGTGGGCCAAACTCCGCCAGGAAGCCCCTCGTCGCCTTGAAGGCGCCGCCGTACTCGGCGATGTCTTGCCCCATGACGAAGACAGAAGGATCGTCCTGAAGTTCATCTCGAAGAGCCCGCGTGATCGCATCCAGGTAAGAGATCTCCTTGGTCACCACGGTTTCACTCGGCATAAATGCCTCCGAGTGGGGTCTCTGGGACGGGGTCGGGAGCTTTCATCGCCGAGTCGACGGTTTCGACGATCAACTCCGCGCAGCATTTTGCGATGTCGTCGAGGTACTTTTGCGTTGCGGCGCCAACCTCGAGAAGGCTTCGTTCGAAGCGCGCCAGGGGATCTGACCGCTCGTGCCTCTGCCGCTCGGCGGCGTCCAAGAGTTGAATCGAATCATCCCCTTCCGAGTGCCCGCGCATCCGCCCGACGACAGCCTCGATCAAAGTCGGCCCTTCGCCCCGGCGGGCACGACTCACCGCTCGAGCCACCTCCTCGTGGACCCGCACCACATCGCACCCATCGACGCGGACGCCCGGGATGCCATACGCGGCACCGCGCTCAGCGAGCGTCTGGGATGCGTACTGCTCCCTGGCCGGCGTCGAGAACGCATATCCGTTGTTCTCGATGATCAAAATGAAAGGAACCCTGAGCACTGCGGCCATGTTCAGACCTTCGTGGAAGTCTCCCGTTGACGTCCCGCCTTCACCGACAAAGTTAACGGCGACTCGATCACTGCCGCGCTGCTTGAAGGCGAGCGCAAGCCCCGCCGCGACGGGAATCATTGCCCCGAGGTGACTGATCATCCCAACGTGGATAATCCCCGCTCCCTCGTCAAAGTGGGAGTAGTGATAGGAACGCTCGCGTCCAGCAGAGAATCCGTTCGCCTTGCCGAGCATCTGGCAGGCAAGGCGATAAAGGATGCCTCGGGGCTCGACTTGCGACGCTCGCCTCTGGCTCACGGCCGGAAAGAGGTCAGGAAAGAGTCTTCCTGCATCGAGGTAGTGGCGCAAGATGGCGCCAGAGTCACGGTGGAGCGAGATCAACGCGTCACCCGCCTCGATGGCAGTCGCAGCAGCCACCGTGACACCCTCATTCCCCACTGAGCTGTACCACTTGGACACGGCACCCAGGCGAACGAGGCGCTCGAAGCGCAGATCCCATTCGCGTGCCAACCTCAAGAAGAAGTGCATCTCCCGGAGCGCCTCGGGGGTTGGTGGCTCGACTCTCCTGGACGAGCACTCGGTCGCTGATGAAGAGGCTGCGGTTGCTGTGTTCTCGCGCATATCGAATTTCGTCGCGCCTCTCGGAAGTGCAGAAATCTACCTGCAGGCGATCTTTAAAGCCATTGGGCTCGGCCAGCCACCCAGTAAAATGACACTAACGAATTCTATCACTTGAAGCAAGTGGAGACTTCTCCGTCCAATCGAGCCATGAGACGAGATTTGTTCTTCCATTCTGAGGTTAACTCCGGAGCACGATGGAGATGAATGTCCAGTCAAAGGTGCTTTGCTGTCTTGGTATCCTTGCTGTGCTCGCGTCACTGGGTTGTCGCCACAGCCACCGCCGAAGGGTTATTGTTTCCAACCCCAGCAGCACATTCGCTGGCGATTTCCAGTCGATTGCCGACTACCTCGAGGATCCAACAGTCAGGGTCCTTCTGAGAAACATGCCACGCAACACAGGCAACCTACCTCCGGACGTCGAGGGCCAGTTCGAGTCAGAAGGCGAGATTCGCGCAACTTCCATCCCGGGGTCACGACGAGGCGACCTCGTCACGGGCAGCTTTTGTTTCGGCACAGCCTCGGGAAGCCGACTCCAGGTTGCCATTGAGGATGCGAGCGTCGTCGATGCCGGCGCGGCTTCTTTTCTTGAAGGCAGCAACGATCGTTTCACCGTCTACACAGCCTTTAAATCAGTTCAGACGCAAACCTCAGGCTCCACGTGCGAGATCCATGAAGTCAACGTGTTTTCGGGCATGCGGAACTCCGACGGCAGCTTCTCTGACCTCTACATCGGTCAGGGAATCGTGGGACTTGTTGGCGACTGCGGCGCGCTCCTGATCGGCGACGTTCAGGCCTCGAAGGGAATCGCGGACCGCGTCGGCTCGTCGTGTACAGATGACCCCGGCGCACAGCCTGGCGATCCTTCGAACGTGCTCGTGACGGTGGAGAACAGCCTCGTCACCGACTTGGCGGTTTTTCTGGGCAACGACACCACACCAACACTCTTTGTGCGGCCGCTTTCAACGGGCAGCTTCGAGAGCCGCCCAGGTTTCTCGCTCTATTTCGAGAGTGTTCAGCCGTCGGCGGGCAAAGACCCACAGGGAAACGACCTCCTCATGGGTGAGATTGTGAGCGGGCAGTTCGCGCCCGACGCCACTGGGACCGGCGGGACCGTGACCTACTCCATCGAGAATCAGGTGGGTACGGACGTCTTTTTCGCACCCATGCCAGTCAATCGGAGGAGCTTCGACCTTTACGCAGTGACCAATTCGGGCGTCCTGGTTCCGGGCTATCCCAATCCTCCGGGATCAGGCCTCGATTGCCTGTGCAGCATGGCCCCGAGCATCGACCCCTATGTCGTCGGATACTATTCCTACAACATTCCCCAGGCGATCTCTCCGTCCCAGACCAACGTGCTCTTCTTCAACGCAGACACCAACGTGCAGGTGGACGCCTTCACCGGCCCTTTCAACCTCGACGCGGGCTCGGGGACTGTCACACTGCTCGTCGACTGAGAAGCCGCGTGTCGCGGCCGGCGTGGGGGAGGCCTTTCCTCCCCCACCAGCAAGGAGACTCAGAGCCTGAGCAATTCTTGCTCAGGCTCTGAGTCCTGGAATCGCGGCAGCTCCATGAACCTCAAGAAATTTCAACGCGGGATGCTTCCGGGAGGGGCATTGGTCCTCCTCTCGGGAGCCATCCTGTGCTTCGCGCTCCTGCGCAACAGCACACCCGAAGCACCCCGGGCCTCGGCGTTTCCCGTCCCCGAACCACCGGAGTCCTTCCACGCAGTATCGGCTCAAACCTCGGCAAGAGACGTCGTCACAACAGGGCCACGAAGGACGTCGCCCGAAATAGCTGAAGCACCGGATGTGGCTGGTCTGCGTTGCCGCCTCATGGACGCAGGGAGCGGCAGGCCCATCCCAAGGGCTCGCGGCGTTTTCATCATTCGAAGCGAAAAGATGCTCGCGTCGGAGTCAAAGGACTCGGACAGCTCGGGCTGGGTAACACTCAAGGGCCAAGAGCCTTCGCTCTACTCTTTGCAGGCACGGATCGAGGGCTATGTTCCACAGCAGAAGGCCGCCCTTCTCACACTGTCAGCGATCACGGAGGTGACGTTCAACCTCGAGAGGGGTGAGGAACTGCTCGGCGACGTCCTCGACGCCTCTGGAGCGGCCATCACTGTGTCGGAAGTACGGGCGTTTGTCGCACTTGCGAGCGCTCCAGAAAATGCGCGGGCAGTGACTCACGGCGACGGCAGCTTCCGCTTTCAGGGTCTCCGCCCCGGGACATGGACCGTCGTCGCTCAAGCCGAAGGCTACCGCACGGCCTCCCGGGTTGCGAAGGTGCCTGCAACGGACCGCCTCCGCATGGAGCTGAGCAAGGACCCTGGTTTTTCTGTGCTCATCACCGATGACACTGGAGCGCCACTCGAAGACGTACGCGTGGCTGTCCGGCATCCCACCCACGGGATTCGTGCCCTGGCGGCGTCGAGCTTCACGGACAGGGATGGTAAAGCAAGGCTGCACGGGCTGCCCGAGAACACCGCAGATCTCATCGGCCTGGAGGCGAAAAAGAAAGGATTCCTTGACTGGGGACAGCCCGTGGCGCCCACGGAGCTTGAAGCCAAACCGTTTCACATTGTGCTGTCGCGAGGGTCCAACGTCTCGGGCCGTGTCGTCGATGAATCGAGTGAGGGTGTCGCGGGGGCTGAAGTGACCCTCCTGGACCCTGACGAGGCAAAGCCCCAAAGGATCAAGACGAACTCGAGGGGTGAGTTCCACATCCGCAATGTCACGCCGAAGGTCTACACGATCTTCGCTTGCACCGCCGAGAAGGGCTCGAGCGACTCGACCCTGATCGAGCCAGGCTCTGACAACACCACAGAGGATTTGACCCTGATTCTAAAGGCCGGGACCGGCGTGATCGCAGGGCGAGTTGTCGACCAGGATGGACGCGCCATCCCCCTTGTCCCGGTCACTCTGAGCACTGGGTCCCCACCACGGCAAGGGCTGCTCAGAACCGTCACCAACGAGGACGGGCGGTTTCACTTCGCTGGGCTTGTCCCGGAAAACGTCGGCGTACGGAGAACTGTCATGGTAGGCGGTGGCAGGACTGCCCGCTCGGTGCGTGAGGTGTCACTCGGGGAGGAAAACGTCGAGCTCGTCACGGCCAAGCTCTCGACACTGACGGGCTTCGTCACAGGAGACTCGGCGCCAGTAGCATTTGAGGTTCATCTCCACATGGAGGCTGCCGAAAAAGGGGCCGACCGCGTCTTCCGGTTCGGCTCCAGCAGCCACTGGTTCAAGATCGAGGGCGTTGAGCCTGGCCGCTACCGACTCAGCGTTGTTGCACAGGGCGAGGTGCTCGCGACGGTCGATGGTCTCCAGGTGCTACCTGGAGAAAATATTGGCCCAATTGCGCTGAGGGCCTATTCCAGTGGGCGCTTCGTCGACCCGAGGCCAGGCGAACGGCCGCGCGGCAAGGAGCGAGGACGAAGAAGTATTCGGAGTAAACGACGAATCGGAGCGACGCAGCATCGCGGACCCGCAGCCGGCCAAGGCCAGAATGGCCTACTGGGCCAGGGTCCAGCAGCCCGTTGACCGGATCCTGCTGATAAAGATCAACGCTCAGTTCAGGGGAAGGTTGATCCCAAGCTGAAACGACACGCCAGCGCGCTCGGGAACTTTATTCGAACTACTGCCAGCAGAAACTTCCGTGAAATCAGGAATGAGGCTTGCAGCAAGATCGAAGCTGAGCACCCAGAGCCGAAATCCGAGGCCAGCGTGAAGCAGCAGGTCTTCCTCGGACTCGGAGAGATTCTTCGAAACGCCTGCGCGAAGGAAGAGGACGTCACCCAGACCCAGCTCGGCCCCACCTCCCACCAGCTGCGACTTGTAGCCTCGCAAGGCCTCCGAGTGATTGCGAAGCACGTCAATGTCGGCTGCCAACGTGAGGCCAAGGAATCCTCCCAGAGACTGAAAGGGCGAGACGCCAATGCCCGCCCGAACCTGTCGCTCGATCTCGTAGTCCCCTGGGCCCTTGAAATCAAAGTGGGGGTTGTTCAAATTGCGCCCGACAACTCCTAGCGAAACCCATGGGACCGGCTGCACAAGCACGCCAACATCCACCCCCCAGTTGAGAGACTCCTCACGATTGGTTTCGTCGAACAAGTCGTCGTGCAAGTCTCCTGGATTCTCAATATCTCTCAGCGTGAAGGGCTTGTAGTACGTCCAGCCGTTCAAGACTTTCACGTTAACACCCACCGAGAAAACCTCGAAGAAGGGGTGCGCATAGCTAAGAGCATACTCTTGCAGCAGGATTCCGCGAAGGTTGACCCCGGAGGAGTTGTTCGTGAAGTTGGCGCCTGGACTACCGCCGATATTGGCTGCCGTGGCCTCGAGAATTCTCCGGATGTTCGATTGCACCGTCGAGTTGCCGACATCCACACCGGTCTGCTCGGCCTGGAAAACGATCTCCTCGGCCTGTTCCTGGGTCGCCACGCCCCCCGCCGCCAAATCGTCGGCAAAGGCCTGCCCTCCGGGACTCAACTGACCCGAACGGTCATTGCCACCACCAATGGCGCCTGTCAGGCCGTTGTCACCGAGTGAGAGGTTGGTGAAATCAACGTTGGCGAGCCCTCCCGCGTGCGCGACTCCCAGAGCCGAGAAGCCGAACTGGCCGATCCGCGCCATGACTCCGCCGGAAGCCTGCGTCACGAGGCCAGTGCCGGGCCTTTGAAGGTCGGGTAACTCCTCAGCGAGCAATTTGATAGCCTTCTGGATCTGCCCTGAATCAAGAGGCGTGCCGGCGTCGAGCGCAGCGTCGATGTCGTCGAACCCCAGGTCCTTGACAAGATCTCCAATGTCGTCCACCTCGCCCAGAAAGTCATTTGCAGCGAAGGCGCTGCCCGAGACGGGGATCTCTACATCCCAGAAGGTGGCTGGAGGAACTCTGGGCGGCGCGAACGAGGCAGGATTCCAATAGGCGCTGAGGCCGCCTCGCGCAATTGCCACACCGGCTCCTCCCATCCCCATGGCTCGGGGCCCGACAATGCTCCACTCCTCGGCACCCAGTGAGCCAGCCGCGACGAACGCCAGTCCAATCCATGGTGAGATCTTTCGATGCATACTCAGTCCTCTTGTTGAAACATTTCCATGCTCTGGTTATTCCTATCGGCTCGACCGTGCGATGAGTGTTCGCGGAAGATGAATTTAAGGCGTTATCGGAAGGAAAGAAGGGAAGAGTGACCCCAACCGGCCTAGCGATATCAAGACCCGCCGTGCTCGTCGAGGACGTCGCAGCAGCCACCTCGCTGGCCGTAAACAAGGTGCGTGGTGCGATTCAGCTCCTTGAGGAAGGTGCCTCGATCCCGTTCATCGCCAGGTACCGCAAGGAACGAACAGGCGCTCTTGATGAGACCCAGCTGCGGACTGTCGCAGACATGCTCGCCTACTTCACCGAGCTTGCGGAACGAAAAGGAACCGTGCTGAGGAGCATCGAGGAGCAGGGCCAGCTCGACGATGCTCTTCGGCGTAAGATCCTCCTCACGAAAAGCCGACAGGAGCTCGAAGACATCTACCTGCCCTTCAAACCGCAGCGCCGCACAAGGGCGGCCATTGCACGCGAACGGGGTCTTGGGCCTCTGGCGGCCTACTTGAGCGAGGCGCAGGACAGCGGCACTTCTCGAGAGGCGCTCATCCAGCCGTTCGTGAACGTCGACAAGGGAGTCTCCAATGCAAATGCGGCTCTGCAGGGAGCCTGCGACATCCTTGCCGAGGAGTGGGCTGAGCAACCTGCTGTACGCCAGTGGCTGCGCACGGAGCTAAAGGCCGGCGCTCTGAGCTCCCGGGTGCGCAAGGACTGGAAGGAGAAACCCAGCAAGTTTGAGATGTACTACGATTTCAAGGAGCCGCTTGAGAAGATGCCCTCTCACCGCTACCTGGCCATGCGTCGTGGTGAGGCAGAAGGGGTACTCTCGATCGGAATCGAGGTCGACGAGGAGTCACTTCTCGAACGGTTCGCCAGCAAGGTCCTCAAGAATCCACGCTTCTCCTTTCAAAAGGACCTTCTTGAGACGGTCAAGGACTGCTACTCAAGGCTCCTTTTCCCCTCGATCGAGGCCGAGGCGCTGATGGAAGCGAAACAGGCCGCCGAGGAAGAGGCCATCAAGGTCTTCGCCAGGACTTTGCGGGATCTCCTCCTGGCTCCGCCGGCCGGTCCGAAAACCGTCATGGGAATCGACCCGGGTTTCCGCACGGGCTGCAAGGTGGCAGTCGTTGACTCAACGGGCAAGTTCCTCGAGAAGACCACCATTTACCCCACGCCTCCCGAAAGTCGCTCCGCCGAGGCTTCGAGAGCGCTCGCGAGCCTGATCAAGAAGCACGGGGTCGAGATCATCGCGATTGGTAACGGCACCGCATCCCGGGAGACCGACGAGTTCGTTGGAAAGTTTCTAAAGGAGGCTGGCCTCAACACCTCGAAGGTCTCTGTCAACGAGTCGGGTGCTTCAATATACTCTGCAAGCGAGCTCGCCGTGGCGGAGTTCCCCGATCTGGACGTGACGGTGCGAGGCGCGATCTCCATCGCACGGCGGTTGCAAGACCCGCTGTCGGAGCTGGTCAAGATTGATGCCAAGTCGATCGGCGTGGGTCAGTACCAGCATGACGTCCATCAGACGCAACTTCGGTCGGCTCTCGACCGGGAGGTGGAGTCCTGTGTGAACCGAGTGGGCGTGGACGTCAACACAGCAAGCACCCAGCTGCTCTCCTATGTCTGTGGTATTGGACCAAGGCTCGCGGACGCAATCGTACAGTTCCGCAACGAGCGCGGGCCCTTCAAGAGTCGGAGCGAGATTCAATCTGTCCCGCGTTTCGGCTCAAAGGCCTTCGAGCAGAGCGCTGGGTTCTTGAGAATCCGAGGCGGGGTCGAGCCACTGGACAACTCGGCGGTGCACCCCGAGAGCTACTATGTCGTCGAGAAAATGGCCCACGCCTTGGGCAAGCGGACTTCTGATCTGATCGGCCATATCGAACCTCTCAAGCGGCTCAAGGCCTCCGATTTCGTCGACGGCAAGGTTGGGCTGCCTACCGTGGAGGACATCGTCGAGGAGCTCGAGAAGCCCGGCCGCGACCCCCGCAAGGAGTTCAAGGTGGCTCGTTTCAGTGAGACCGTGCACGAGATCTGTGATTTGAAGCCGGGGATGGCGCTTGAAGGAGTCATCACCAACGTCACGAAGTTCGGTGCGTTCGTCGATATCGGTGTCCACACCGACGGGCTGATCCACGTCTCGGAGCTGGACAAGAAATTCGTGCGCGATCCCGCCGAGGTGGTGGCCGTTGGCGACATCGTCCGGGTAAAGGTCCTTACGATCGATCCGGAGCGAAAGCGCATCGGCCTGAGCCGCAAGCAAGCCTGAAAGGAGGGAACGTCCCCCTTTCAGGCTCATATTTCTTGCCGGTGAAACACTGATTCAAGATTACCGTTCGCGTCGAGCCTCATGGGCTCGGGCGCCGAGACAACCTGGAGACCCGTCCTTGATTGGACGAGGGGCAGGCACGCCTCGGAGAGACAAACGTTCTCGAGCTCGAGGGTGTCGTGAATATGGACCAAGAGAGGCCCGCCGGGTCGTCGGGGGCAGGTCTTGATCGCGGTGAGCAAAGCCTCCAGGTCGTTTCTTGCAACCACTGGAGACCTGGCATTGTGGGGCGTGCACGCGGTCACTGCATTGATCGTGGTGATCGGGTAGTTAACTTTCTTGATGAAGCGCTCCGGGACAAAATCGACCAGCCCCATGCCGACCGCGTTGCCATCGCTTTCATCGCTGAGATCACAGACAATAATTCTGTAAATGGAGGGCATCCAATCCTTCCATGGGACACCCTGAAGGTACCCGCAAACCCCGCGACCGATGATGTTCGTGTCGAGCCCAGCGCCCGAGATGTTCTTTCCCATACGGTCGCAAAGGAGGACATCGATCTCCTTGAGAGGCAAGCTTCCCATGAGCTGCCTCGACTCCTCCAGAAGACGCGCCTCATGCTCGAAGAATCCGTCAACCGCCACGCCCTCAACCTTCGCTGTCTCGTGGTAGGCGTTCTCGAGGATCGCGAGCCCTCCCAGAATCTTTCCAGTCGAGACGATCTTGCGAGCAGCGCCCTCGATCGCGGCACCAAGACCCAGGTCAAAAATGCGGCTGTGGTATTCCTGCGCCCCGACATACTTCCCGAGACCGATCGCGCAGATCTTCGAGAGGCCGCTCTCGATCCGGCCCTTGTAATCCGTGTGCGGCTTGACTCGGTTCATGAGAATGATGCCGTCCGAATTCCACGCCGCCTCCGCAATGAAGACCTCGATCCCCTCGCTCGTGCGCCCGAGGCTCCGCGTCTGCATCTGATCCCGGATCGGCGCGCCCATCGACTGTTCCGTGACGCCGTAGTGCGCAATCAAGTGCCGCTGCCCTTCCGCCACCGCACCGCCATGGCTTCCCATTGCAGGGATAACAAAAGGCCGCGCATCACGACTCTTCAAGAACTCGACGGCCGCCTTCGTCATTTCGGCAATGCCGGCGATGCCTCGACTGCCGACCGTGACACCGATCTCGGCACCCGGCTGGATCGTGCCCCTCGGGAAGAGCTTCTCGAGCTCGGCTTTCACGGCCTGGCTCAGGTCGATGACGCGTGGACGGGGAAAGCGCTGACGCGCAAGGAACATTCGGGGGAGGCTGTCGGCGTTTGTTGGCATCAAGTCACCATGCTACGGAGGCTCTTGCGTGCTTTCTATCTATGTATGTCGGCCCTTGCCGAGGTCTTCCTTGGCAATCTGCTCAAGAGTTGGAGGACGTTCTTTTTCTGACTGTTCGGCACGGTCTTCTCGTCTGAATCAAGCTCCTGAAGCGCCAGAATGCTTCAATACTACGAAGCTTACCCGCGGGATACCACAGGGTACCCCAACAGCCCTTCCAACCAGCACGCGCAGCACAATTGCGAGTGATTCCCGCGAATGCAGCAGCAGAGACCTTCCTGCTGCCATCGCCTCGGGCGATTAGCCCGACACCAGCCAAACGACGGGGCGTCGCACCGTGACGCTCTCTATCTCCGCTGGCACCTGAACTTCGTAGTCAGCGAGGCGCTCGAGGCCCGCCTCGGGCAGGTACGCGCGACCGGGATCTCCCACCAGGACGATGGCGCCACGACGTGCGGCCTCGCGAACCCACGACGCAACTTGAGCCGACATCGCTCGTGCATAGAAGAGGTCTCCCGCCAGGACGACGTCGATTGGCGGCACCGGTGGCTCGCTCGTGAGACGGTCCCGCGTCTCAAGCTCGATCACGAGGCCATTGGCCTCGGCGTTGAGACCCGCCATTCGGATCGCCCAGGGGTCGATGTCGTTTGCAATCACTTGAAACGCACCCGCGCGAGCGGCCGCAAGCGCCGCAAGCCCGTTTCCACAGCCCAGGTCAAGCGTTCGCTTGCCCGCCACAAGCCCCGCATGATCCAGAAGATAACGTGCGAGGGCCTGGCTTCCCGCCCAGGTGTAGGCCCAGTAAGGTGGCTCGACCGTGTGTCCCAGGAGCCTCTCGGCATCCTCCCATATCGGTACAAGTTGGCACGACTCGCGAATCAGGAGCTCGGGGCAAAGCGGCGGATGACACAGGCGGGTATACCTCCGCACCAACTCGCCAAAGGCGTCTTCACTCATGGGACCGATCGTACCTGCGAAATTCAGAAGGCTCCTGGCTCAAATCGGAATCGCCTCTTTAAGGACCACAGGGCCACGAACTGCGCAGGATCTTGGACCTTCCTATCGCCCCTCGTCGATTCCCTTGGGATTCTCTTCTGTGATCTCAAGGAGGTAGCCCGATGGATCCTTGGTGACAAAATACCTCCGTCCCTTCGAGGCAAGCTCGGCATCCACTATCGACGCGTTCATGGCCACGGCATTGTCGTAATGTCGGTCGAAGTCGGAGACATGGAACACAAAAATAGCGCCCCACCCGAGGCATGACGGCGCCGGCCCGAGAAGGTAAGGATCACTCGCACGAGTCTTGTGGCGGCCATGGATCGCAAAGTGGATCCCATCAAACTCAAACTCTGCATAGCCACCACTGACCTGGTTCACGCGGACAGGGTCGACTCCGAGCAGTCCACGATAAAAAGCCTCGGAAGCAGCCGGATCCCGGGAGGCCAGCATGATAAGCCCCAGGCGAGGCCTGGGCAACGGCACGTGAAGATTCGCTTTCGAGAGTCGGCTCAAGATCTCCGACTGCGTCCGCTCCAGCCGGGCCAGGTTAGTGAAAAGGTCCCTCTCTCTCAGCCGTTCGTCAAACTCTGCCTCACAGGCCGCCAGAAGGTTACGAGAGAGGTTGATGAATCCGCGCAACTCGGAGCGCACGCTGGCATCGTTCCATACCTCTCGAAGGAACACTCCCGCATCCGGCCTCGATTGCCACAGCCGGCCATAGCGGGCCACGTATTCACGGGCCGCGAGCGGCTCACCGTCAGCGCCTGCGTACCAGATCCGCTGCACATGAAACTCCTCGCCCAGGAGGAGTGGCGCAATGTAGAGGTTCGCGAAGAATCCGGCCCGCAGGAGTGCGACGGCCCGCGGAATCTGGGACTTCTCGATCGCCTCCAGCGCAGAGTTGAAAAGCTCGTAAGGATTCTGTGTTTCGGATTGCAATTGTGAGACGTACGCCGCCTTCCCGTGATTTGACCCCGAGCCCACGAGCACAGTATATCTAACATGCTTGAGAAGAAAGAAGGACAAGCCCGCCAAAAGAGAGACCATCGATGCCCGGGAAACAGGCCAGATCGGGAAGCCGCTCCTGGCCTGGTATGCCAGGAATCGCCGTTGCCTGCCCTGGAGAGATTCTCCAACGCCCTACTCCGTCTGGGTATCGGAGGTCATGCTCCAGCAGACTCGGGTGGAGACGGCAATCCCCTTCTACTGCCGATTTCTTGAGCGGTTTCCGCGGATCGAGGATCTCGCCGGGGCAGACCTTGATGAAGTCCTCACGCTCTGGTCAGGCCTGGGGTACTACCGAAGGGCTCGCTCGCTTCATGAAGGCGCAAAGATCGTGCTCGAAAGACACGGTGGAAGGTTTCCGCTGGCCGTGGAGGAAGCGCTGGAAGTGCCCGGAGTCGGCCCTTACACCGCCGGCGCAATCCTCAGCATCGCGCACAACTTGCCAGAGCCCGTTGTGGACGGAAATGTCGAGCGGGTCCTGACCCGACTCTTTCAAATTAGTGGCAATCCAAAGACGGGGCCGATAGCGAAGATGCTCCGTGGCATCGCGAGGGAATCCATCCCGAAAGGGCGAGCAGCCGACTTCAACCAGGCGCTCATGGAGCTGGGAGCCACAGTCTGTACAGCGCTTCAGCCTGGGTGCGGCAAGTGCCCGCTCGCAGCGATCTGCCTCGCCAGAGAGCATTCCGTGGTCGACCGCTATCCAACCCCGGCGCCCAGGCCAGTAACCGTGAACGTCTCCCTTCATGCTGCCGTCGTTCGAAACCAGGACGAATACCTGATCGAGAGAGTCACGCAGGGGCCCTGCCTGCGGGGGCTCTGGCTATTTCCTCTGGCAAGAGGCGAGGCGGAAGCCAACAAACCTTCAGTATCGCTCCTGGAGAGGCTGCGGCAGTGCCTTGGGGTCTCGCCGCGTTTCACTGGCCCTCTGGGAAGAGTTCGCCACTCGATCACGTTCCGCAGAATACAGATCGAGATTTTCTGCTTCGAGTTGAGGGGCTCGAAGGGCAAGTCCTCTTCCGAGCATCTCAAGTGGGCCCGCCTCGACCTGCTGGGCAAGTCGGTGCCGGTTTCGTCAGTCGCGCTGAAGATGGCCCGGCTGCTCGAGGTGCGTTGAACAAGTCCTTGTTGCAGTCAACGCAGGCCCCTCCGTACGCCTGACACCCGGTCCGACGGTACTCGCGACCTTGCCGCGCTGACCTCGTTGAGCAGAAGAGAGCTGATGAGGTGCCGCAAATGGAGCTTGGAAGGCTGCCGTGGGAACGGAATACATCCGCCGATCAGGAAGACTTGTAAAGGACCAACAGCAGGACCAAGAGGGCCAGGGCGAGCAAGTTCCAGACCAGCATGCGGTCGAGCTCATGGGGGCCCGGGGTATTGGAGCGAGAGAGTTTGGCCAGGGAGCGCATGAACGGCAAGAAAGCAAAACCGCATCCAATCTTTTGATTATGTGTTGTTATTATTTTAGTTGTTTTAATCGCATCTGTCCAGGCCCGCTGTGCGATTTTCGTACGTTTCTTGGCCTGAGAATCTGCCCCCACGCAACGACAAGGCAATGATCAACTTGCGGCCGGAACAACGGCCCTGGAGGCGCCAGGATCGGGGGAAAGTCCAACGCCATGGCCCCGAGTCTATTTTTTCGCTCCGGGCGGCAGGTCCTTCTCCGCGTCAGGCCGGCGCATATCAGAGGGCAAGGGCGGCGCGTCGGCCCCCTTGCCCGCGTCGATGCCGATCTTGAGGATCCCGCCCGCCGTTGCGAAAGCCACCCTTGGCTTCGTCAAATCACCCGTGATCCGGACCTGAGCGAGGCCTTTTTTCACAAGAGACAAGACCTGCTCGAGGATCGGAATCTTCGTGTCGAAGATGCTCGGTTCAAGCGTCAAGTCGAGATTACCAACGAAGTCCATCTTGCCGCCGCCCTCAAGTTTCAAACCTGGGCTGCGGACGTCGATTCCGTCCTTGGGCGCGACAAACTGGCCGTCCTTGATGTTGTACTTGAGACGCACCTCGTTGAAGAAGTGTCGGCTCGAATTATCTCCAAAGATCAAGCTCAATATTCCAAGAAAAATAGGTAGCTCAACAAGCTCTGCCTTCTCGATCAGCCCTTCGCCCGTTCCCTTGATTTCCATGAAGCTTCCCTGCTGGCCCGTGAAGGACAACTTCCCCTTTGCGGTCCCTCTCGTACGGGGACTCTGGACGCCAAAGATATCCTCCGCTGCTCTGGCAAGCTCAAACCCGCTTCCCACGAAATCAGCGCCCATGTTGCGTTGACCCGAGGTTTCGACAAACATGAATCCATCCACGATTCCTCCGTAGAGGTCTCCCGAGTGGACGAGCATCTGGAACGTGTCCTCCATCCTCTCCGGGGTCAACGTCCGGGCAATGCTGGCCGGGGGCATGTAATCGCGCCCAGGAATCCGCCCGCCTGTGCGCAAGACCGCCAGCACTGGGTGCTCGGCACCGAGAGCAAAATCGATCTCCCCTTTTGTCAAGTGCAGACGGTTAAACCAGGCCGATTCGACGTTCACTTCGCCAACAAGCTGGTGCGGCTGGTCAGCATCCTTGAAACCCACAAAGCTCCCCTTCGCGAGCATGTTATGGATATTGAGGCCAAAATCGACGGAGGCGTCTTCACTGCTCACGTCCTTGCCACTGTAAGTGATCCTGAACCACTCCGGGTGAGCGCTGTCGAAGGAGTAGGAGCCCGTCAGACGACCCTTGAAGGTGCCGCCTAGCCGCATGTTGGTCACAAAGTTCTGAAGGTGCAAGGGCAAGGCCTCGATCAGCCTCTCGTCGAACTTGAGCCTGGCGAGGTCGAAGTCGAACCCGAGAGTACGCTGCCCTCCCCCTTGAGTCAGCTTGCCGCTGAACACCACTCGCGGCGAGGATTCATCGGTCGTCGATAGATCTTCAAAGACCAGCGTGCTGTCGGCGAGAATCCGGAGCCGGCCCTTGACGAGCGTGAGAGGGTAAGGAAAGAGCTTGTAGGCCACCGAGGCGTCAAGGACATCGAGCTCTGCAGTCACTTCCACCTCGGAGCGCTCTGTGGAATGGATGCTTACCCCGGCTCGAACGTGGCCCTTGAAGTTGAAATCCTCTATGAGACCGCGGCTCTCCTCACTGATGGCATTCACGAGATCGTCGTCAACGGCAAGGTCGTTGCTTTCGAGCTCAACCTTGAAGATGGTGCCGCTCTGCCCATTTGCACGGGGTTTCTCAAGTTCGACCGCTCCCGCGCCCTGCAGAATTTGATCCTTGTGCTTGCCCGTAAGCGCCTCGAACGTCAGGAGACCCCGCAAGGTATCGAAGTGCACTTTGCCGGTGATGTTGTTGATCTCGTACGGGAAGTAGCGGTAACTCATGCGAACGTTCGTTGGAACGGCGTCCACTGTGACTCGGGGCATGAGGGGCTCCGGGAGAGCTCCGTCCGGGCCGGGAGTGACTCCCACTCGAGCATCGCGGGAGATCGTAATGACCCCGCGGGCGAATCCAACGAGCTGAAAGTCGTCCCAGATGGCGTGGACCTCCCTCGGCAACGCGGCCCGAAATTTTTCATCCAGGGGGACGTTGTCGGCCTTGATCACAATCTCGATGTCGCCATGGGGCGAAAGTGCCGCGCCTCGACCCGCCACGGAGGCAACGATCGGACCATTCTTCCCGACGATCGGGTGCTCGATCGTCACACGCCCTTTTTCAATGAGGACCTCGCCCCGCACATCACTGACGACGTACGGGAATTTTTGGTAAATAAACTGCACGCCTTCGAAGCGCACGGAAGCCAACACGTCTTCAGGCCGCGGCGGAAACACTCGGCAGTCCTTCACCGCCAAACTCAAGCTGACAGGCCCGTCGACCCTGTACTCCTCCAGAATTGCACGTACCCTGGGTGGGACAGCTTCGCGAGTGCGATGGTCAAGCTGGAATGAATCGATCTTGAGGCCGAGACTCCAGACAGCGAGCTTGAAGGATTCCTGGATCGAAAGCCAGGGGCCCATGAACTCGGCCTTGCCGGTCAGCGTGACGCGGCCACCGCCCAGAGAGCCTTCAAGCTCCTCGATGACGATACCGCGCTCAGTGAGGGTCGCCTTCCCCTGCAATCCGCGCAGAGCGTAAGGTACGAAAGGAGGGCGCAGCTCGGCACGAAGCAGCTCAACCGTCACGAAGATTGGCACCAGCCCGCCCTTCGTGTCCCACCGGACTCTGCCGGCGACGTCCAAGTAGCCCTGCAAACCCAGTTTCTCGATTTCTCCCGCCACCTGGGTCGGCAAGTGAGCGGAAAGCGGCGCCGAGAGATCAAGCTTCGATCCGGCGACATCCAGACGCAGCACGGGCCCGTCCTTCTCGAATTCGGCACTCCCCTGCACCTCAAGCTTGCGGGCAAATGAGGTTCGGAACTGCGCCTTGAGCTTGAGGACTCCGGGACCAGAGCGACGGACATGCGCATAGATTTCATCAAGACTCTGCTCGACAGGTGGTCCAGTCGCACGCTCGTCCGCGTAAAAAACCCTACCGTCCTCCACGACGATGCTGGGAAAGCCAGGGAAGTCCGTGCGTCCCGCGTCCTCCGGAGCTCTTCCGTCCCCGGCCGACAGGGCGCCTGTGGCCAGGAGACCCTCGAAGCTCCAACTGCCATCCCGCCCTCTCCTCACCCGCACGACAGGCGACGTGATCTCAATCCGACTGACTTCAAAACGGCCTCGAACAAGGCTCGAGAAGCTGGGCACAAACCGCACAGATGGCACCTCGAGGATCTCAGTGCCTTCAAGACTCTCTGGTGCGCTTCCCTCCGCCGGCGGTGGATAGACGCGCAAGTTACGGATCTCGGCGCCACGGTCCCAGCTGAGGACAAGGGAAGAGAAGGCAAAGGGGCCTCGCAGCACCTTCGAGAGCCCCTCGCCAAGGTGGGCCTCGAGCGTCTCGGGTCGGAGGGCCAGGTAAAGATTCACCAGAAAACCACCCACCGAGATCAACACGATCACAGCGACAGCCCGAAGCACGCGCAGCCTGCGGCGTCTCATGGCTCGCCCCGATCCGCGAGCTTCCGCTCGGCCTCGGTGGCTCGCAGGTACCTGGGCTCGAGTCGGTGGACAGCCTCGGAATCAAAGCAAGCCGTTGCCGCACGCTCAAGCGCGATCTCGCCAAGGACGCGGGCTTGGGGGAGATCCCAGCCCGGGTCTCCTCGGTAGAAGGAGCAAGTCTCAATCTTCTCGAGAAACGCAACTGCGCCCTCGCCAATAACGCAGGCATCCGGGAGAGAGCCAGCGTGGTCCTCTCGAAGAATCCGGAGGATGGCCGAAGGCTCGTCCGCGGCGTCCTCGAATCTTCGTTGCAGAGTATTGAATGGGGATCGCCCCTGGGAGGGTGTCGAGGGCTCGATCAAGTCGAAGAGCCCCCAAAAAAAAGCCCCCTGCCTTGCATCGAGCACGACAAGGCAGGAATGTGCACGTCCCTTGCCTGCAACGTTCGCTGCACAGACCAGGAGTGAGGACTCAGTGACCACCGGAATCTCAAGTGCATAGGCCAGGCTCTTCGCGGCCGTGACTCCGACACGAATACCGGTGAAGCTTCCCGGGCCAATGCTTACTGCGATGGCCGAGAGTTCCTTGACGCCTCGCCCGGTCTCCCGCAGGAGATGGTCAATGCGAGCGGTAATCTCCCTGCCATGGATCAAGCCATCGGGGAAAACTTCCTCCCGCAGGCATCCAGTCTCGTCGCAGAGGGCGACGCTGCCCCGACGGCTGGAAGTCTCAATGGATAGAAGGAGCATACGTGTCGACTAACGGCTTTGAGAGGGAGCCTTGCGGGCCTCCCGCAGCGACAGGAGACAGTCAGTAAAGAGACGAGCGTCCTCGGCGTTCAAGAACAAGATCTTGTCCACGCGCTGGTCCCGGGGTCCCCAGATGAAGACGTTGTTATTCTCGTAAATCTCTACCCTGGCCACGTTGGCAAAATAGATACGGTTTTCGTTGTGGGCAGTGATGACGTTGTAGAAAGGCCCAAGATAGGACTCGTTCCACGAGTACTGAAGGTAGCTCTCGGTGATGTCCACGATCGTGATGGGCCGGTTCGATGCCCGGGTCAAGACCTCGGAGGTCAACCCGCGGACCTCTGCCAGGCCCCGGGCGTCCACCAGTGAGACGTTGGGCTCGTGGGGAACCACGGCGATACAGCCTCCAGGAAAGAAGGCCGTTAGCGCCAGGAAAAGTCGGACGACACATCGGGCGCAAACAGGTCTCTTCGGCATCCTTTCAGCTCCTTTCAAGAAAGTCGCTCACAGTCCAGACTCCTCGCCGGGGAGGTCGACCTCCCCGGCACCGGGGCGCCTCCCGCGCCGATGGTTGGGGAGCCTTGGTCAAGATGTCCCAATCATGGCCGCGCGGAGTATAACCGAGACCGGCTGTGACTCCAATCGGACCATTGACCCGACGCAAGAGGTCCCGGCTCAAATTCGAAAAAAGCTTCGGATCCTTCCAAGAAGGCTCTGGGCAGCGCTCTTCACCTCGACGCCCTGTGAGGCTTCAAGGGCCGACTCCGCTTGCGCCCGACCGAGCCCTTGCTTTCGCAGAGTGATGATTTCCGCTATTTTCTCGGCAAACTCCGGGCGGGCGCTGAGGATCGGGAGAAGCGCCCCCTTCGAGACCGCCACCAGAATGACTGCGTCCTCGGCCGTCACGCTCGCCGTCCGGGGATCCCCCGTGAGGAGGCTCATCTCTCCGAACACATCTCCGGCTGACAGGCTGGCGACGACCTTGTCACTACCGTCCTCGGCATGGATCGAGACACGAACGGAGCCCGCAACGATCGTGAACATTGTGTCGCCAGGGTCACCCTGACGGATCACCAGCTCGCCTCGGCCATACTCCAGCACCCTGGACGCCTGCGCGAGAGAGGAAACATGCTCCTTACCCAGCGTGGCGAAGATGGGCACGGTCCAGAGGATTTTCTCCAGGTCGACCGATTTGTGCTTCTCCAGAGGGGCCGTGCAGGGAACATGGTACTCGTACACGGTTTGAATCGGGAAGGGTATGCTGATGTTCTCGCGGCGAAACGCGTACCAGATGCGATGCATGACGTCATCTTCGATCATCGGTCGCCGCTCGTAATCCTCGATGTAGCACTTGACCTCATAGTTGATCGAAAAATCCGCGTACGCCCTCAAATGGACGACGGGCTCCGGCTTCTTCAGCACCTTCGAGACGTTGCCAACGACCTCCAGAATGACACGCTTGACCTTGTCAGGGGCATCATCGTAACTGGTCCCGATGCTCAGGCGGATCGCGTGGACAAGGCTCGGCTGTCGAAAGTTGACAATGATCTCCTTCGCAACGACGCTGTTCGGAAAGATCTGGTAGTCGCTGTCTCTTGTCCGGATCTTCGTGGCTCGCCACGTCACCTGCTCCACCTCACCCTCGGCTCTGTCACCAATCTTGATCCAGTCCCCGTGCGCGAAGGGCTGATCAAGAAGCAAGGCAACACCCGCAAAAAAGTTGCTCAGTGTCTCCTGGAGAGCGAAGCCAAGGGCGATACCTCCGATACCCAGAGCGCCAAAAAGCGGCGTGACGCTCTCACCCCAGACGAAGTGAAGAATCATCGCCACGCAAAAGGCAAGAACACCGTAGCGGATGAGCCCGCGCAGGAGCTCCGGAATCGCTCTTCGTGAGCGCTTCGCGGCATACTCGGGAGAAAGCAAGTACCCAACGAAGGCCATGAGGAATAAACCAGCGGCGAGGAGGAGGCCCGTCCAACCGAGGTTCTTCGGAATTTTCTCGTTGGCCACTTCCGGCATGGAAGGCCACAGAGACTTTGCAAAGTCTGGCCACATGGGCGCGAAATAAAGAATCGCGACGGATGGGACAAGACAGAAGAGAACGGTCTTGAAGATCAGGCGAGGTTTCATACGCGATGTTTCTTACCCACTCCGTGTTTCCTGGCGACCAGGGCCGTCTTCCGCAAACAGGTGCTCCGAGAACCCATTGCGAAGCCGGCAGTGACTATTTTTTCCTTCGGATTTCCGACCGACCGCCCAGGTACGGACGCAGCACTTCCGGGATCGTGACGCTACCATCTGCCTGCTGGTAGTTCTCGAGAATCGCGATGAGAATCCGGGGGCTGGCGATGGCTGTATTGTTGAGCGTGTGGCAAAAGCGCACCTTGCCGTTTGAGTCACGATAGCGGAGATTCAGCCGACGGGCCTGATAGTCGTAAAACCGCGATGCGCTGTGAGTCTCGCCGTAGCCCCCACGCGAAGGCATCCAGGTCTCGATATCGAATTTTTGGATCTGTGGAGCCCCAAGATCGCCACCGCAGACGTTGACGACACGGTACGGGAGCTGCAAGCCCTGAAGAATGGCCTCGGCGTTCGAGAGGATGAACTGGTGCATTCTCCTCGACTCGGCTTCATCCCCCCTGCAAATGACGACTTGCTCCACCTTGTTGAACTGGTGAATTCGATAGAGCCCCTTCGTATCCTTGCCCGCGGCGCCGGCCTCGCGCCGGTAGCAGGTAGAGTAACCGGCGTAGAGCTTCGGGAGCTCCGCCTCGTCAAGAATCTCGTCGGAGTGGAAGGCGGTGACGGGAACCTCGGAGGTGCCGACAAGAAAGAGTTCGTCTTTCTCGCAGGTGTAGGCTTGCTCCTCGCCGCCCGGGAAGTAGGCGGTGCCAACGAGCGGCTCGCGACGCACGAGAGTTGGAACAATCATCGGCGTGAAGCCCTTCTTCACAACGGCGTCGAGCGTATAGTGCAGCACCGCCAACTCGAGTAGAGCCCCTTCATTCTTGAGGATGTAAGTGCGAGAACCGGCAAGCTTGGCGGCGCGGGGGAAGTCGACAAGATCCAACGACTCACCAAGTTGGATGTGATCCTTTGGCTGAAAATCGAATTTCCGCGGCTCCCCGACGCGCAGGATCTCGACGTTGTCCCTGTCCGTCTCACCCTCCGGCACTTCAGGGTCAGGTACGTTCGGGATCCGCAGCAGGAGCACCTGGATTTCAGTTTCGATGGCGGAGAGCTCGTTTTCCAGGCTCTTCGCGCGAGCGGAGACCTCTGCCATCGCCTTGCGCAATTTTTCCCGCTCCTCACCCTGGAGGCGAGCCATGTCCTTGCCGGCGCGGTTCTGCTTCGCCTTCTGTTCGTCGCGCTCGAAGCCCAGCGCACGGCGTTTCTCGTCAAGCTCGAGGAACCGGTCCACGAGCGTCTCGACAGGGATTCTTTTCTTCCGTGCGCCGGCTTTCACGCCATCAGCATCTTCGCGAATTCTCTTCGGATCGAGCATCAAGGCCTTTCGTTCACGGCTGGGCCAACTGGAGCCCACCCCTTGATTCCGTCCTGGCGTCGGGCCCACGGAACGTATCCCGGGATGGCTTCTTGACTGAAGCCGCGCATTCTAAGGCGATCTTCCAGAGTCGGCAACGCAGGCACGGCCAGGGAGCTGGAATGCGCCCCGCGAATGAAGCCGGCGTGACACCAGGAGACCCTTGAGCAAATCTTTTTGGAGATGCCCGCGAGGCCACCTACAATCACGCGAAAATCTCGGGTCTCAACACCACCGTGGCTTTCAATATCCAAAGGGCGAACTCTGTGACCATGCAGGATGAACGGACAGCGGCCGATGTGCTCCAGTGCTTCCTCACCGGAGACGCGAGGGCTGCCGACCTGGATGCGGTCGCCAGAAGGCTCGGCGTGACGAGCCTCAGCGAGCTCTGCGAAAACCTCGCCGCAGCATTTGGAGGCTTGCTGCGGGTCGACCTCCTTCTCAGCGACGTGGCGCGCAAACTCAGCCTGTTCCTGAACGGCAAGATAGCGCGAGATGAGATGTCACTCTGGGTGAACTGCGCCCATTCGATAGTGACTTCGGACAGGGTGCACCAGTTCTCGCCCCAGTGGGACAACGATACCCGGGCTTCGGCGGGTTCAGGCCTCGGACCGACCTTGCGGCTGCTCTCATTCCTGTTCGACCCGCAACACACAGCCCCACAATTCAAGATTCGTAGCACGCTCTTTCGCATCCTGAGGCACCTCAATGCGTCTCAAGCTGTCCCCCTTCGCGGCTTTCTGCCATCGCTCTTTCGCGACATGGGCATGTTGAGGTTCTTCGTGGTCGCAAACCCACCGCACTTCTCGCTCGAAGCTCCAAACCAGTGGGTCGACGTTGGACTGGCAGGCACCACCGGCGACGACATTCGCCTCATCCCCCTTTCGATCTTTACTCGGCGCTTTTTCCACGACGAGCTACCGGGGATAGTCTCGGACGCATCGGCTCGATTGGGCACGGAGCGATGTGCCTGCGACCGCTTCGCCTACCATCCCGAAAACAATCAGGCAATCTCGCTCCTTGAGCGCTATCCAGACTTGAACAGAATTCCAGTTACTTTTCAGTACTTCATTGATGAAAACGGCCTCGCGGAAATCATCATCCAAGCGCAGGAGATCCGCCGGGAGCATGTTCGGTTCGCAGTGAAGCTTTTTTGTCTCCAGAACGAGGTAGGGCGGGCCATGCTCGACGACCACCATGTCTCTTGTGCACAAGGAGCTCCATGGGCCCTCTGACTCTGTCGGGGCGGAAGCCTCAGCTCATCCTGACTTTTGTCTCCTTGATCGCCGCTCCGGGTAGTTGGACCCTGGCCGAGGAGGCCGCGAGCAGCGATAGAGACGAATGGCACAAGCTCTTTCTCGCCGGAGCGCTCGCAGGCCACATGCGAATCGTGGAGCGGCAGCTTGCAGACGGAGGCTTCGTCACGACGATGATGCAGAAGCTGGTCTTGAAGCGCGACACAACGGTGTTGGAAACTGAGGCAACCTCGTCCGTGGAGGAGGACCGGGAAGGTCGCATCCGAGGTTTTAGTGTTCGCCAGAGACTTTCAAGTCAGGCATCCGAGGTAGTGGGAAGACTTGTGGGCGCCGACCTCGAGATTACCGAGGACGATGGCGGTCCAGGCCCTGGATCGAAGAAGACACCGCGTCGCTCAAGGCTACCATCAGATCCGACGGCTGTTGGACCCCACCGCATGGAGAGGATTCTTGACGAGAAGCTCCGTACCGCCGGTGACTCGGTCCAGCTCAGGGTCTTCATCCCCGAGCTCCGTAAATTTGGGCTTCAAAAAAGTAGCCTGGAAGCGGAAGAAACTGTCGAGCTCGATGGGACCAGGCAAAAGCTGCGCAGGATTCGCTCCACGCTCGACCTGTTGGCAGAGATTCCAACCCTTCAGTGGATCGATCCCGCAGGCAACCTCCAAAAGTCCACGATGCCGCTCCTCGGCACGGAGCTCAAGACCCTTCGCTCGACGATGGCAGAAATCCTCAAGTCCGACTTGACCTCACCCCCTGAGATTTTTCTCGCGACAAGCGTTCCAGTTGAAGGCCGGGTCGACCCCAGCCGAAACCACATTACTTATAAAATTACCGCGAAGAAGAAGGCGATGCCCTTTGAGGGCAACCGCAAACTCTTCCCCGCGGCAGGCCAGGAGGAGCTTCGGCCAGGCACCCGTCAGGAGCGGTGGCTCCGCGTGAAGCGAGTGCCTCATGGGAACCCCTTGCAGCTCCCCATTTCGCCAGCACCGGAGCTAGAAGAATACCTGAGGCCCAACGCATGGATCCAATCGGACGACGAGCTGATCCGAGCCGCAGCCAGAAAAGCGCAGGGCGGCGAAACCGATGCTGTGCAGGTTTCGATCAAGCTCGAGAGCTGGGTCCATGACACCATCGCGCGAAAGAACCTTGGCACGGCGTTCGCGTCGGCCAGGGAGGTGCTCCACGAAAAGGAAGGCGACTGCACCGAACACGCAGTGCTTCTGGCTGCGCTTCTGCGTGCCATCGGGGTGCCGTCCAGGGTGGTCGCCGGGCTCGTCTATTACAATGGCATGTTTGTGGGTCACATGTGGACTGAGGCGTATCTGCGTGACTGGTTCCCGCTGGACGCCACGCAGGCGAGAGGCTTCGTGGGGCCAGATCACATCGCACTGTCTGTCTCCTCGCTCGACGCGGCAACCGTGGCCGATATTTTTCTCGATATTGTGCCCGTGATCGGCAGTGTCACGATTGAGGTCGTCGAGAGTGGTGAATGAAAACAGCGAGACCCCCAGGCAGGGAGCTCTCGAGGCGTACGACTACGATCTACCCGAGGTTTTGATCGCGCAGGAGCCACCGGCGCGCCGGGGCGAATCCCGCCTCCTCGTCCTTGATCGTACCACCGGGCAACGCTGGCACCGTCAGTTTGCCGAGGTGACAAAATATTTGTGTCAGGGCGACCTGCTGGTCCTCAACGAGACAAGGGTCTTTCCGGCTCGTCTGCGAGCGCGCAAAAGAACGGGCGGTCGGGTGGAGATTCTCCTCCTCGAAGAGTGTGAGGGATCCATTCAATGGTCCGCCCTCGCGCGGCCGGCTCGTAACTTGCGGCCCGGCGAAGAAGTCGAGATCGAGCCCCACGACCTTGCCCTGGGCGCCCGAGCGCGCACAGTTGGCCGAGAGGGAGAGCGCGTCTTGATCGAACTGTGTCGGGAGTCGAAGACACTGTCAAGGCAGGAAGTCCTCGAGCTTTGCGAGGCGGCAGGCGAAACACCGCTCCCGCCTTACATCCGCCGCAGCCCCGAGATGGCGAGGAACCCGGATGACCGCGAACGGTACCAAACCGTCTATGCGCGCGACATGGGATCCGCCGCCGCCCCAACCGCGGGTCTTCACTTCACGAGAGAGATCCTCAATGCTCTACGAAGTGGCGGAGTGGAGATCGCGAACGTGACGCTCCATGTCGGTCTCGGGACCTTTCAGCCACTCACGGAGGAGGCATTCGCCCGCCCGGCGCTCCACGCAGAGCAAGTGGAGGTGAGCCCGGAAGCAGGGAGCAAGATTTTGAGTGCTCGGGCGGAGGGCCGCAGGATTGTTGCCGTCGGGACAACCTCTGTCCGGGCCATCGAGAGCTTCCTGACCTCGCCGGAGATCCCATTCCGCTCCCGCACAGAGCTCTTCATCAAGCCCGGCCACAAGTTCCACGGCGTCGATGCACTGATCACCAATTTTCATTTGCCTCGCTCAAGCCTCCTCGTTCTTCTGTGCGCATTTGCCGGCCGCAAGCTCGTGCTCGACGTATACCGGGAGGCCGTTCAGAAAGGTTATCGTTTCTTCAGTTACGGCGACGCCATGCTTGTGATTTGATACCTGGTGATGAAGCAGCGCGACGAAATCCATTCGCAGCGACTCTCCTGCTGGTTTTGCGAGCACTGGTTCACCTCGCGTCATGTTCTGCGCGATGGAATTCTGAGGAGCCGCACTGATCAGGCGGGGGGACCCTATCGGCTCTTCATCTGCCCCTCCTGCGGCAAGGAGAACGTCTGTGAGCGATCACTCAAGGGTCGCTGGTTTGCGTCGCCGAATTACCGATTTACGTTCCTGGATTACCTCTTTTCGCAGGTGCTCAATCGCGACAGTGCCGAGACGATCCTGGCAGCGCTGACGTGGTTCAGGGAAAACGAGGACCGTCGACGATACTTCTTCGCACGAGATGGCGATCGGCGTTACTCGGGGCACAGCATTCTTCAACGGCTGTGGCCTCTCGCGCCCTCGTACGGGCAGGAAAAATCAGGGCATGAACCGCATTCCGGCAGGACACAACCATCACCGGAGGAGGCCGGGCCGAGACGCAGCACGCCTCCCCGGGAAAGCCCCCGGGGTAGCCGCCTTGTTACACCCTTCGAGGTCCTTGGCCTTGCGCCCACGGCCACCGCCCGCGAGATCCGCGACGCTTTCCACCGTCTTGCCATCCACTACCACCCCGACAAGGTCCACCATCTCGGGGAGGAGTTTGAAAGCATGGCCAAGGTCAAGTTCCAGGAGCTGAAAGAAGCCTATGAGATCCTGCTTGCGCTCCGGGCGCGGCAGAGCTGAAGCTTCGAGCTGGCATCAAGGCTTCCTTGACCCTGCCTCCCGCCCCAGCTAACTTGCTCCCTTTTGGCCACGATCAAATACCCCAGCCTTCTCAGGAGTTCACCATGAAACCACCTCTCCGCGTCGCCGTCACAGGAGCAGCGGGACAAATTTCCTACAACCTGATCTTCTCGATTGCCAATGGGGACATGCTTGGGCCAGACCAGCCCGTGGCACTTCACCTCCTGGAGATCCCGATTGCCATGGACGGACTCAGGGGCGTCGCAATGGAAATTGACGATTGCGCCTTCCCACTCGTCACGGAAATCGTCCTCACGAGCGACCCGGCAGTGGCATTCAAGGGAGTCCACTGGGCGCTTCTGGTCGGTTCGAAGCCGCGAGGCAAGGGCATGGAGCGGAACGATTTGATTCGCGAGAACGGCCCGATCTTCGTCTCCCA
Organism: Planctomycetia bacterium; assembly: GCA_005772855.1. Lineage (GTDB taxonomy): Bacteria > Planctomycetota > UBA8108 > UBA8108 > SXIK01 > SXIK01. The sequence goes on from SXIK01000173.1 coordinate 66,460, forward strand.
GGGCAAGGCGTTGAACGACAACGCAGCCGCTGACGTCAAGGTGCTCGTGGTTGGGAACCCCTGCAATACGAACTGCCTTATTGCCCAGCGCAACGCACCGCGGATTCCGAGGGACCACTGGTTCGCGATGACGAGACTCGATCACAATCGAGCCATCGCGCAGCTCGCCATCAAGTCAAAACGGCCCGTCGCAAGCGTCACCAACATGACCATCTGGGGCAACCACTCCGCAACACAGTATCCGGACTTTCAGCACGCCCGAATTGACGGCAAGCCCACCATGGAAGCGATTGGCGACCGCGCGTGGCTCGAGACCGATTTTATCTCGACCGTGCAGCAGCGCGGGGCCAGGGTGATCGAGGCACGAGGAAAATCCTCGGCCGCTTCGGCCGCGAACGCCGCCATGGGCCACGTCCACACTTTTACCTTTGGCACGGCTCCGGGCGACTGGACCTCGGCCGCGGTGGTCTCCGACGGCAGCTACGGCGTTCCAGAAGGCATCGTCTCCTCGTTCCCGATTCGCGTGAAGAAGGGCGGGGCGTGGGAGATCGTCCAGGGCCTGGATATCGACGCCTTCGGCAGGGAGAAGCTCAAGAAGACCATCGTTGAGCTCGAGGCCGAGCGCGAGGTGGTCAGGGACCTGCTGCAACGATGATCCAGTTCTTCGGACTCCACCTTGACGCAGATTCTGCGACAGTCGCAATCATCGGCCGTGACCTGTCGACTTCGGTAGTCCTCAAGACGAGCATGGTAAACGCGGTACGCGACGCCGTGACCGGGATCATCGAGGTCCCCACGGCCGAGTGGGTACGAGCTGGATGCTACGCACTTCAGGAGTCTTACTTCAAGCTCCCCGTGCCCGCGCGAAAAGCGTGGGGTCTCGGCCTCGCGGGCCCCTCCGGCTGGATAGCACTCGACGTCGAGTTCGAGCCCCTGTCCCCACTCCGCCTGACGGGCGATCTACGCATTCAGGATGATTTTCAGAAATGGGCAGAGCAAAACCAGAATCCCGCGCGCAAGGTCGCCATGATCCTGTCGCCCAAGGACTACTTTCGTTTCGTGATCTCTGGTGGCCTGGCAGCAGACGTTTCGACCGCGTCGCGCTGGGGGCTTCTTCTTTCGGGGCGAACCGACTGGTGCATCGACAAGGCAACTGAGCAGGGGCTCCGATTGCACTGGTTGCCCCCAGCCTTCGATGCGCACGTGATGACGGGGTTCCTGAGCGAGGACGGGATCCGACGCACAAGCCTCCCAGGCGGCTTTCGGCTCGTCGCCGGCGCGCACGAGGTCGAGGCAGCACTTGTGGCGGTGGGTGACTTGCGGGACGGCAGGCTCTGGGAAGCGGACATCGAGGGCGGACGCAAGCTTTACGCAGTGGCGCTCTCACACACGAACGATGTGGCGCCGCCTCGACCATGGCGGGCGGTGCGCTCCGCCTGGCAGGGGTTTCAGCTCCTCGAGCGGGAGGCCGAGGTCGATGCCTCGGAAGCCAGGGCGGAGCTCGAGGCCGGCGGATTCCCGGTGACTGGACAGGCCCGGGGATCCGGGAGTCCAGCCATGGGAGCTGCTGTGCTGACGGCCATCGGCTCCGGACTCATTCGGGGCTGGGAGAACTATTACAGGAACCGAAGGACCGAGTGAGCCGAGACGAAGAGGCCGCGACGCCGGGAGCAATGCAAGTCCGAGTTGCTTACAACGCGAAACACACGGCTTCGATTCTCCGCGACTCCGATCGTTTCTACTCGAGCATGGCCGAGAAGATCCTGGCCCGAGTGCGGAAGGAGAGACACGGCCAGGCGCAACTCCTCGACGTCGGCTGCGGCGGCGGATATCTCCTTCGAGAAGTCGTACGCCACGGATCCAGCGTGCTCAAAGCCACCCATGGGCTCGAAATCTCCGACATGGCTCTTCGCGAAGCTCGTCGGCAAAGCCCCCAGAGTCGGCTCGTGCTGGGACAGGGCGAGAGGCTCCCCTATCCGCAGGGCCACTTCGACGCCGTGGTATGCCTGGGGAACCTCGAGCACTTCATGGACCCGGCGGCTGGAGCAAGAGAGTTGGCGCGGGTCTGTCGCCGGGACGGGGTAGCCTGGATCCTTCTGCCCAACAGCTACTACTCGGGCAGTTTGTGGCGTGTGATCCTGACGGGCTACGGGCCCAACCACCATCAAGTGATCGACCGATTTGCGACCATCAACGAATGGAGGGACCTCCTTGAAGCCAACCAACTCTGTGTGGACTCCATCGAGCCCTACAACCGTTTCAAGTGGTGGAAACGCCTGCTGCCAAGGAATCTTGCTTACCATTTTCTCTACAGCGCCAGCCCGTCGATTGGCAGCCATCAGGAAAATTGTGCGCTTGACCTGAAGGTTCAAGGCGTGCAAGTGGACTCCACCATCCAGTCAGGCCCCCTTCCTGCCGATCCTCCCTATGGCTTGCATTGTCTTCCACCATCCGATATTCCATGACAGTTTGAGCCGACCACTCATGCGGTCGAGCGTGGCGCCTCCAAAGGAGACCTCTCGATGAAACTTTCAGTGATTGGCACGGGTTATGTTGGCCTGGTGACGGGCTCTTGTTTCGCCGACCTGGGCAACGACGTCGTCTGTTACGACATCGACGAGCAGAAAATCGATGGCCTCCGCAAGGGGAAGGTCCCGATTTACGAGCCCGGACTCGAGGAGCTGATTCAGCGCAATAGCTTGGAAGGCCGACTCGTTTTCACCACGGACCTGCGCGAGGCCGTGCGAGAGCGAGAGGTCATTTTCATCTGTGTCGGCACCCCCCAGCGATCATCCGGCAAGGCCGACCTCACCCACATTCTCCAGGCGATCGAGAGCATCGCCAGGATCATGGACCACTTCCTCGTGATCGTGAACAAGAGCACGGTCCCTGTGGGAACAGCCGAGCGCGTGAGCCGCCTCATTCGAGAGACGACGCAAGTTGACTTCGAAGTCGTCTCGAACCCCGAGTTCCTCAAGGAAGGCGCGGCCATCAAGGACTTCCAGAATCCGGACCGGATCGTCATCGGCTCCAACAGTAACCGGGCACGGGAGATCATGGGGCGCCTCTACTCGCCGATCTCGCGCGTCAATCGCCCGATTCTCTTCATGAATACACAGACGGCCGAGCTCGTAAAGTACGCCGCCAACGCCATGCTGGCGAGTCGCATCTCCTTCATGAACTCCCTCACGGGCCTCTGCGAGAAAATCGGTGCCGACATCAAGGAAATCTCGAAGGGCCTTGGCCTCGACACACGCATCGGCCCTCGGTTCCTTCAGGCTTCTCCGGGGTACGGGGGCTCTTGCTTCCCCAAAGATGTTCGCTCGCTCGTCGATACGATGGAGAGCCTGCAGCTCAACGCGAACTTTTTTCGGGCGATCGATCAAGTGAACGAGCTCCACAAGAAGTCTCATCTCCAGAGAATCCAACGATTCATCCCTGACCTCCACAACCACACGGTGGGTGTCTGGGGGCTTGCATTCAAGCCCCGCACCGACGACATCCGGGAGTCTCCATCCCTCACGCTCATCGAGCAGCTCATAGAATCCGGCGCCAGGGTCATTGCCTATGATCCCGAGGCTGCGGAGAATACTCGCAAGATTTATCCAAACATCGAGTACGGCCATACACCCTACGACGCAGTCAAGAACGCATCCGCCGTGGTTGTGATGACGGAGTGGGATGTGTTCCGTAACCTCGACTTCGAACGGGTGAAGAGCCTCATGAAGCAACCCGTAATAGTTGATTGCCGCAATATCTACGATGCGCCGGAAATGAATCGTCTCGGGTTCAGCTACTGCGGTATCGGAAGGTCCGCTGTCGAGGCAAGGCAAGAGAGTGTCACCCCGACCCGCTGAGCTCCCCCTGATTGAGAAGTTCCGGCAACTGATCGCCGCCCATGATTGCCAATGAAGCTTTTGACCGCCGCGCCGCCCTGAGCGGAGCGAAGCGGGTTATCGTGAAGGTGGGCACGAACGTCCTTACTCGAGACGAGGGGGAGATGGCGATCGAGCGAATCCATGCCCTCATAGGCGATCTCTCAACCCTCCACAGACGCGGCCTCCAGATTATCGTGGTCACTTCCGGGGCAATCAGCATGGGAATGGACCGACTGGGCTTGAAAAAGAAGCCCGTGTTCCTACCCGCCAAACAAGCCTGTGCCGCCGTCGGCCAGGTCCGACTGATGAGCGTGTACGAGGAGGCCTTCGGCCACCATGGAATCATTGTCGCGCAAATCCTCCTTACCGAGGACGATTTCGCTTCCCGTGTGCGCTACCTGAACCTTCGCAACACCATTGCAAGGCTTCTGGAGCACAAGGCGGTTCCGATCATCAACGAAAATGACACGGTCTCCACGAGCGAGATCGAGAGCTCCTCGGAGGCAGGCCGGAAGTCCATATTCGGTGATAACGATCGGCTCTCGGCGCTCGTCATGGCGAAGCTTGGAGCCGATCTTCTCCTGCTCCTCAGCGACGTCGACGGCCTTTACCCGCTGCGCCCCGGGGCAACAGAGCTGGGTCCAATGGACTCTCGCCCGGTCGAGCCACTCCGCACCGTAGGTGAGATCACGCTCGAGGTTGAAGCGATGGCGAGAGGCGGCAACTCGAGGGGCCGAGGCGGCATGCTGTCGAAGCTTCGCTCGATCAAGGTGGCGCTCGAGAGCGGTGGGTACGCGGTCATCGCCAACGGTGCGACACCGGGGATCCTGCAGCGGATCCTTGACGGCGAGGAGGTGGGCACGATTTTTCTTCCGACACGTAAAGTGCCGAGCCGCAAGCGATGGATCGCTCACGCCAGCGCCCCCACAGGCCGCGTCATTGTGAACGCTGGGGCCCGCGAGGCGCTCGTCATCCGCCAGTCCAGCCTCCTCTTCGCGGGTGTTGCGGCCATTCAGGGCGATTTCAAGCGTGGGGACGTGATTACAATTGCGGACGAAAACCATTGCGAGTTTGCCCGCGGAATCGTCAACTACTCCGCACGCGATGCTCTTCCACTCGTCGGGAAACGATCGAGCGAGATCGCGGAGATCGCAGGCGACGACTACGAGGAGCTCATCACCCGGGACAACATCGTGGTGACTGAGTAGCGAGAACGGCTCCATCTTCCGGACGCGGGGCGGTCTTGCGCTTGAGTAGAGCTCTCGTACTCGAACAGTGCGCAATCCCCTGTCGGACACCACGCCAGCTCGGTAGGATACGCCCCGCGTATGAAGAAGACCTTCTACCTGATCGACGGCCATTCTCAGATCTTTCGAGCCTACTACGCCCCCTTCAATGTGCTCACGTCTCCCTCGGGGGAGCCCGTCAAGGCAACGTACATCTTCACGCAGATGCTCCTCGCCATCCTCCGCGACAAGAGACCCCATTACCTCGCGATGGCGCTCGACGTGAGCGAGTCAACGCGGAGCCGCCTCGCGGTTTACCCGGAGTACAAGGCCAACCGTGACGCGACGCCGGAGGACCTTCCGCCACAGGTCGAGCGAATCGTCGAGATCGTCGAGACCCTTGGAATTCCGATCTTCCGCAAGGAAGGATTCGAGGCCGACGACCTGATAGCAACGATTGCAGAGCGGGTCCCCAGGGAGGACGTGGAACTCTTCATAGTGAGCCGGGACAAGGACCTGAACCAACTCCTCAGCGACAGCGTAAAACTCTGGGATCCCGTCAAGAATGAAGTCATCGACGTCCAGAGCCTCCAGAGAACGCATGGTTTCACTCCGAAGGAAGCCGTGGAAGTCCAGACCCTCATGGGCGATCCCACCGACAACGTTCCGGGCATCCCCGGGGTAGGGCCGAAAACGGCCGTGGCACTGGTGAAGAAGTACGGGACCGCCGACGAGGTCCTGAATCACCTGGACGAGCTTTCCCCGAAGCAGAGGGAGAACTTCAAGGCCTTCGGCCATCGTCTCAAGATCAGCCGGCAGCTCGTGACACTCGACCGATCGGCGCCGATCGAGTTCGACCTCGCCAATTGCGTGGTAAGGCCCATTCCTGTTGCCAGACTGCGTTCGATCTTTGAACGGCTCAGCTTCCGTAGATTAATCGAGCAACTCGGCGAGCCACCGGCGAGCTCAAACCCTGCCCCCCCCACCCAACCAGCCGTCACGCAACCGGTACACCGGACGGGGGAGTTTGACTTCCTCGCCGCGCCGCCGACAAATCCTGCGTTGTTGGAAGAGACGACCGAGGCCGAAGGTCCGGGCGCAGCGGAGGCCCAAGTCTCGGCACCAATGACGCAATACACGGAGTTCACCTCGACGACTCCCGGGCATTACAAGCTAGTGGATGACGAGCCAGCCTTCAACGACTTCCTCGCCCGCCTCGCGCGGACCTCCTACTTCGCCATCGATACCGAGACGACCTCGCTCAAACCCGTCGACTGCGACCTGGTCGGGATCAGCATCTCCTGGGAGGCTGGCACGGGCTACTACCTCCCGCTACGCTCCCGTGTTGGACGCGTCCTCGACCCGACGCTCGCAACAGCCCGACTGAGACCCATCCTTGAGGACCCGAACGTCAAGAAGTGTGGGCAGAACATCAAGTTCGACATCCAGTCGCTGCGCACCGAGGGAATTCACCTCCGGGGCGTCGCTTTCGACAGCATGGTCGCTTCGTACCTCCTGCGCCCGGAAGCTCGTGCCCACAACATGGATTCACTTGCCATCGAGATCCTGGGCCACCGCACGATTCCAATCACCGAGCTCATCGGCAAGGGTAAGCAACAGGGCTCCATGCTGGATGTCAACACGCACCGCCTCGCCGATTACGCAGGTGAGGATGCCGACGTGACGTGGCAGTTGTGCCAGAAGCTCGCCGCCGAGATTGATGCCTCCCCCATGAAAGCCCTCTTCCATGACGTCGAGCTGCCGCTGGTTGAAGTGCTCGCATCGATGGAATACGAAGGCATCCGGATTGACTGCGGCCTCTTGCAAACGATCGCGGCGGGTATGAGAGCTCGAATCGAGGACCTCCGAAAAAAAATCTACCTCGCGGCGGGGCGCGAGTTCTCGATTGATTCCCCGAAACAGCTCGCCGAGTTGCTCTTCGACGAGCACAAGCTGCGCGTTGTGAAGCGCACCAAGACTTCCCGCAGCACGGACGCCGAAGTGCTCGAGGTGCTGGCCGTCGAGACGGCGCACCCACTGCCGGCGCTTGTGCTCGACTATCGCGAGCTCACAAAGCTCTGCGGCACCTACGTCGAGCCGCTGCCGGAGATGGTCTCTCCGAGGACGGGCAGGCTCCACCCGAGCTATAACCAGGCAATCGCCGCCACCGGTCGTCTTTCGAGCTCCGACCCCAATATCCAAAACATCCCGATCCGAAGCGCCGAGGGTCGGGAGGTGCGCAAGGCCTTCGTGGCCTCGGACTCAAACCATCTGCTTCTCACGGCGGACTACTCACAGATTGAACTACGAATCCTTGCGCACCTCTCCGGAGACGAGGCGTTGCTGACCGCCTTTCGCGAGGACCATGACGTGCACGCTGCCGTGGCCGCGCAGGTATGGGGCGTCCCGATCGACCGGGTGACCAAGGATCAGCGCTCAAGAGCGAAGGCCATCAACTTCGGCATCATTTATGGACAGGGCGCGTTTGGACTGGCGCGGTCGCTCGGGATCACTCAACGGGATGCGGCCGACTTCATCGCCCAGTACAAGCAGCGCTACGGGGGCATCGTGAGTTTCATGGAGCGCTGCGTGAAGGAGGCGGAGCAAACAGGCAGAGTTTCGACGATGCTCGGCCGCCAGCGGGCGATCCCCGAGATCCAGTCGGAGAACCGCGTGAGGCGAGCGCTCGGAGAGCGGCTTGCGGTCAATACCGTTGTCCAGGGCACCGCGGCCGACCTCATCAAGATCGCGATGGTACGGCTCTATCGTCAGCTCGGTGAAGGAACGAGCGGCTCAAAGCTCGTAATTCAGGTGCACGACGAGCTCGTCCTCGATGTGCCACGCAACTCCGCGGAAACCACAGCCGAGCTGGTGCGCTCGGAGATGTCGAGCGCGCTCGCACTCCAAGTCCCCCTCAAGGTCGACGTCGCCTGGGGCGACAACTGGCTCGAAGCCAAGGCCTGACAGCCCCCTGGGCAACGCCGCGACTGCGTTTCGTTCACAAGTCCACCTGCAACTCCACGATGTCCTTGTCCCGAAGCACGTACGTGCGCTCGACGGCTTGCCCCTCAAATCGAGCAGAACCCCACACACGGGCCTGCCTCATATGGTCGGGGAAGTCGCGATGAATTTTGGCCGCCAGGTCCACAATCGTCTGGCCTTGCTTGAGCACGAACGGTGAGCGCATGTCCGGCTGTTTCCCGGGCTCCTTTGCGTAGACCCGGATACGGTCCAGCAGACGAAAGACCTGGCCGGGCAGGGCGTCAAGACCTTCGCCAGTCTCGGCGCTCAAACGCATGGGGTCAAAGCGCCCCTGGAGGAGGTCCTTCAGGAGCTCGAACCGCACCCGCGCACCAGGCAAGTCACACTTGCTCGCAAGGAGGATCGTGGGGAGTCGAGTCACGAGCATTTCCTCCTCCTCTCCCGTGGGCCCATGGACTTCGACCCCGGGGTCGAAGAGCTTGATTCGACTCTCCTTGAGAGCGGCAAGGATCGCCTCCAGGTCGTCGAGTACGGAGTCCGAGCCCAGATCGGCCAGAAGCAACGCGCCATCGGCCGCCTTGATGAGACCTGCCATGCCGGTGGGGAAGTAATCGGCGGTAATGGGCGGCAAATCGATTAGCTGCACCTGCGTGTCCTCGAAGGCCGCCATGCCTGGAATCGGGCCCTGCGTCGCGAAGGGGAAAGCAGTCGGTTGTGTTGGAGCGCTGGTGGTCTTCGCAACGACAGCCGACTTGCCCGCATTGGGCGCCCCCAACAGCACGACCTGGCCCGCTCCACCCTTCTCGATCCGGAACGGATCGAAGGTCTTCCTGCCCTTGGGCTTCGAGTCCTCGTCGCGAAGCCTCGCGATTCGACGCTTGAGATCGGCCTGAAGATGGTCCGTGCCCTTGTGCTTGGGCATGAGGCGCAGCATCTCCTCCAGGGCGGAGATCCTCTCCTCGGCGGTCTTCGCCTGCTTGTAGATCTCTTCCGCCTTGTGGTACTGAGGGGTCAGGTTGGCTGGCATGGGATGTTATGAGAACCTCAGTGAAGCTAGGTGCGATCATTATAGGCGGAATTCATGAACCCGGAACTTGTCGGCATGGATTCTCAAGCATGAGCCCAACGAAGACCGATAGACCTTCGGTCAAAGGACAAGGACGGGAAGAACCTGTGGTAGCCCGGCCGTTTCCCTCAGTGAATGTTTAGAAGGACTCCATGCCATGAACCGACACATTTCTCCTGCTCGTCTCGCCTCCATCGCCGCGATGATCCTTTCATTTTTCGGCGGGGCAAGATCCGAGGACGCGCTTCAGTTGAACTTCGGTATCTATACCTCCGACAAGCCCACGGACATGTATCGCGCCTTCAAGCCGGTCCTGCTCGAGCTCGAGAATGCCCTGACGAAGGAGCTTTCTCGCACGACGCAAATCAAACTGCGCGTGTTCACCACGTACGAGGCAGCCCGTGAGGCCCTCCTCAAGGAGGAGGTCGACTTCGCCCGTCTCGGCCCCTCGTCCTTCATCCTCGCCCTTGAGAAGAATCCCGCCGTGCGCCTCCTTGTGATCGAGGAGCAAGAAGGCCAACACACCTTCAAGGGCGTAATTTTCACGCGAGAAAATAGCGGCGTGCAGGAGATCAAGGATCTCAAGGGCAAGTCCTTCGCGTTCGGCGATCCGGATTCAACGATCGGCCGTTACCTTTCGCAGTCCTACCTCGTCAGCGCGGGCATCTACGCCCGGGACCTGAGCAAGTTTGAGTACCTGGACCGCCATGACAAGGTGGTCGACTCCGTCCTCGCGGGCAAGTTCGACGCCGGCGTGGCGAAGGAGGGCACGGTCGCCAAGTTCAAGAACAAGGGCGTCAAGGTCCTCGAGACGTTTGAAAACGTCACAAAGCCCTGGGTCGCCCGTAGCAAACTCGAGGCAAAAATTGGCGACACGATCCAGAAGTGCCTGGGCGCGCTGAAGGACAAGAAGGCGCTCGATTCCATCGGGGAAAAGATCACCGGCTTCGATGTGGAGCACGCAAAGAGCGAAATTTTCGAGCCAGTGCGTATTGGCATGAAGAAGGCGGAGGAGTTCGCGAAGGGCCCCTCGACGCAACCGGCCCTCGAGAAGGCGACAGGGGTGGAGCCCGCGAACTAGCGACCACGAGAGCCCAGGGCCTCGCTGGCAAACAGCATGAAACGCCTGAACACCAAGCTGACCCTTGTACTCCTGGGGAGTCTCCTCGGCACCTCGATCGTGACGGGAATGCTGGTCATCCGGAGCCAGACCGAGGTCCTCACGCGACAGCTCGACTACGATGGCAAGGCACTCTCGAAGACGATGGCCGATATCGCCGTCGAGATCGCCATCGCGGATGATTGGCTGAGATTCCAGGATCAGGTCGAAAAGGCCGCTCAGGGGAACCGTCAGGTTCGTTTCATCCAGGCTCACGATGAGAACGGCAAGCTTCGGGCTTCCTACCCACCCGTGGCTGAGAGAGATGTCTGGCAGGCCTCGCCCAGCCTCAGGGTATTCGAGAGTCCCATCGTGATCGCGATCGAGGGCCTTCCCCAGGAGGTCCGCGGCCATGTGAAGGTGGGCCTCAACAACGACCGGCTCGGAGAGCTCACGGCACGCAGCCTCTCCGAACTGATCACCGGCACAGTGATCGGTTTCTCAATTCTGGCCCTGGTGCTCTGGTTGGCCCTCAGAAAGCAGGTCATTCACCCTCTGGGTGAGCTTGACAAGCACGTTGGGACAATCTCGAGGGGCGACCTGACGCAAGCCGTCACGACTTCCCGCAAGGACGAGATCGGTCGCCTGGCCATGGGTCTCGAGACCATGCGGGTAAACTTGCGCGAGTCCCGCCGGAAAATCGAAGAGCAAGTCATCGCGCTAGAGGATCTCGATCGGATGAAGGACGAGTTTCTTGCGAGCACTTCTCATGAGCTCAAGACGCCGCTCAACGGCATCCTCGGACTCGGCGAGAGCCTGCTGCTTGGGTCCTACGGCGAGATCACGAAGGAGCAGCGGGAGGCTGTCGAGCTGATGGCATCCTGCGGCACCCGGCTCTGGAAAATGACGGACTCGATCCTCAAGTTCTCACGCCTCCACCACGAGGACCCGCAAGACCAGAGTCCTCCCGAGCCCCACCGCCTCGCCGAACACCTTCACCAAGGCCTGGCGGACCTGCGCTCGAACGCCGAAAGGTCGGGCGTGCGGATCCTCCAGGCAATCCCGGGAGACCTTGAGGTTGTTTACCCGCGCAACGAGCTGGAACAGATTATCCGAATCTTTACCAACAACGCGATCAAGTACGCATCCGGCGGGATGGTACAGATTATCGCTCAGAAGTGGGGTGACGGGCCACAGCGGGGTTTCCAGATCGCCGTCCGCGATAACGGGCCGGGCATTCCAACCAGCCAGCACTCCAAGATTTTTGAGCCTTTCGTCCAGGCAGGAACCCACGAGACCCGGGTGCAGGGAGGCGTGGGACTGGGGCTGGCGATCGCAGCCAGGCTCATCAGCCGAATCGGTGCGCAGGTGCTCCTCGAGAGCGACGTCGGCAAGGGTGCCTGCTTCACTCTCCTGGTTCCCGATGGCGAGGTCAAAGTTCCTGACCTCAAGACAGCCTTCATCCCATGGCCGGCCTTCTCACACTCCCTGCGCATGCACCTGGAGGCAGAGAAGACCGAGGCTCCCATCACGACCTCGGCCCCCCCGGTTCGGGTCTCGACTGATTCTGGCCACATCCTCGTGGTCGATGATGAGAGCGTGAACCGGGAGGTCGTCTGGCAAGCTCTCAAGGACGGTTTCCAGGTCACCCGCGCCGCCGACGGCATGAGCGCGCTCGAGGTGCTGCGGAATCAGAGTGTGGACCTCGTGCTGCTCGACATCATGATGCCGGGAATGTCCGGCTATGACGTCCTTCAGTCGATGAGGAGCGAGGGGTTGCTCGAAAAGGTCCCGGTGATTGTGCTCAGCGCGAAAGCTGCCAAGGAAGCAGTCGTGAAGGGTCTCGAGCAGGGAGCTTCGGACTACCTCGGAAAGCCGTTCCACAGGGCCGAGCTGCTCTGCCGGGTACGAGTCCACCTACAGATCAAGAAGCAGCGGGACCAGCTCCGATCCGAGGTGGCCGCAAAAACGAACGCTCTTGAGGTCGCCGAGCATGCGAGCAAGATCAAGACTCAGTTTCTCGCCAATATGTCGCACGAGATTCGTACACCCCTCAACGGGATCCTGGGCTTCCTCGAGCTTTGCGCCTCCTCGGACGTGCCAAGCGAGCAAGCGGAGTACCTGGGCCTGATGGAGGAGCGCACGAAGTCACTCCTCACGATCGTGGGCGACATCCTGGACGTTGCGAAGATCGAGTCCAAGCAGGTGCGTGTGGAGGCGGTCGACGTCGTTCCCGCCGAGCTGGTCCGTGAGCTGGCAGAGGCCTACTCCGCCGAGGCTTCACGGAAGGGGCTCACCCTCCGCTGGGAATGCGAACGATCCTGCTACGAAGCCATGAAGGTCGACCTCAGAAAGCTCGAACACATCCTCCGCAACCTGCTCGGAAATGCCGTGAAGTTCACCCGGGCGGGAACGATCGAGCTGAAAGCCAAATTCAGCACGGGCCCAGAGGGCGACTCGATGCTCCGCTTCGAAATAAAGGACACCGGAATCGGCATCCCGAGGAGCCAGTACGAGGAGATCTTCCAGCCCTTTACGCAAGCGGACAGCTCCAACACGAGGGAGTTTGGTGGAACTGGTCTCGGCCTCGCGATCGCCAGGTCTTACGCCCGCATGCTGGGCGGCGACATCTCGCTGGAGAGCGAGCCCGGCGTGGGAAGTCTGTTCACGATCACGGTGCGCGCGCTTGCGGCTTCGGGGACCGCCGCAAACGCCCGGGCTCTTGCCGAATGCGTCCCTGCGTGAGCTGAATGGACGGGCTTGCCTTGCCCGCACCATCCGTGCGCGAGATGTCCGGATTATTCGGTGCGCCAGGGACTTTCCCGCACATTGTCCTTGACCCAAGGGCTGGCCTTCACTCAAAATTCGCGAACTCTTTACTCCTCGATGGGGAAGAAGACTTCCCCCGCACCGTAGCGAACTTTGTAGGCCAACGGACCAGGGAATAGGGTCAAGAACAATGCCCCGCCGAATCTTGTTTCTTGTCAACTTCAGGCACCCCATTGACCTCAGGTGGGGCCTTTCGAGCGCGCTGCTGGCGCTCACCCCTTCACCGCTCTGGGCCATTCCCTCCCCGGATCTGGTCGTCAACTTCGTCGCCAGCGCGGCCCAGGTTCTCGGTCTCCTGACCGTTGTCGCGGGGAGCTTCGCCTACTCCGGCGCGAAGCACTCCCGGGCTCGTGGCGCGACATCATCCAACCGGCGCTGGCCATTCAGGATCTTGACGACGCTCCTGCTGGTCTCCGTGGTGGCCAACGTCCTCCAGTACTCTTCCGGCATGGACTCGAGGAACCAGCGGCTCCAGACAAACCTCTGGCGCTCCTCCACCGAGGCGGGCAAGAAGGTCGGCGACGTCAACTTGAAGACACTTTCGATCAGCGACCAGCAGAAACGCCCCGAAGCCATCACGACGGAAACGCTTGAACGCTGGATGAGTGAAAAGAAGCCTCTGAACTTGATTGACGTCCGCGAGAGCGAGGAGGTCGAGATGGGCAAAATCGAGGGCGCCTGGCCCCGCCGCTACCCCGACTTGCTCAAGGACCGCACGGGGCTGATCGTGGAGGGAAAAGAGACCCTCCTTCTGTGCGAGTCCGGCAATCGAAGCGGGGAGCTCTGCGGAAAGTTTCTAGAAGAAAAATTGCCCTGCCGCTTCGTGATCGGTGGCTACGAAAAGTGGGTGGCCGAGGGACGCCCGATGGTGGACATGCAGGCACGAGCCTCGGGCGAGATCCGTGACATCCCGGAATACCCCAGGAAGGCAGTCCTCCTCGACACTCCGGAGGTAATGGCGCTCCTTGAAAGCGAGAACGCTCTCTTCGTCGACGTGCGCTACCCCGGGGACTTTGCGCTGGGTCACTTGCCCGACGCCGTCAATTTGGCTCTGCGGCCGATGCTCTCGAGCGAGATTGAGCCTGCGCTGAAGGCTCTTCCGAAGCGCCCCATCGTGGCGCCATGCTACGACAAGCGGAGCTCATTTTACGCCATGATTCTGGGGCTTCGCCTCCACCGAATGGGCCTCGACTTCCGCGGTCGCTACACGGTACCTCACGAGTTCGCGCAAAAAGTAGAGGACAAGGCCTGGGTGAGTCAGTGGAAGGAAGCGCAGGCTGGTTCCACCCTGCTCGGGGTGGTGTCGAGGCCTCTCACCTCTTCCCTGAAATGGCTCGAGGCTCGCACCGGGAGCCTGCTCCTTGGCATCGTCAGCCTCGTCCTCGTCCTGCGACTGCTCGTCCTGCCCTTGACGGCCAAGGCGGACCGCGACCAACTCATCCAGAAGCGTCTCGCTCCTCAGGTCAAGGAGCTCAAGGCGCGCCTCAAGGGAGATCCCCAGCGGCTCTCTCGAGCGATCCTGGGACTCTATCGCAAGGAGCGCTTGACTCTCGGGCGTAATCTGCTCGGCACCACCGCGCAGATCTTGTTGTTCATTGTCTTTTTTTCCGTGGTGGGCAACGTCGCTGCCAACTCAAACGAGGCCATTGCCTGGCTGCCCAGCCTCGCCAATCCCGACCCGCTCCACATTCTCCCTGTCATCGTGGGAATGCTCATCTGCGTCTTCTTGATCTGGAACACCGAACAACGAACGCCGCTCCGGGTCGCAGGCCACGTCGCTTGCGGGCTCCTCCTCCTGGGAATCACATTCCACCTCAAAGCGGCGGTCAACATTTACCTTGCGACAAATTTAACGCTGCTCATTACGCAGAGCCGCATCGTACGCTGGGCCCTTCGGTCCCGGAGCGCCCCTGCCCAGGGGAGCCCGGAGACACCCCCGCTCGAGGATCCCGGGATCGCGCCCCTGAGACTCGCTCACAGGGTCGCAGGCGCCGGAAACAAGGCGATCCGGCTCGGCCGAATGCTCGAGGAAGGCATTCCCGTTCCGGATGGCTTCATCGTCACGGACGCTCTACTGGGACGCTCGGCTGACAAACTCGAGCTGACCCCCGGGGAGGAACGTAGGGTCTCGAAGGCGTGGAGGGATATTCGGGCGGTCCACGTCGCCGTGCGCAGCTCGGGCCTCAACGAAGATGGCGCCCAAAAAAGCTATGCGGGCGTCTTCGAGTCGATCCTGAACGTCCCGAGAGAGCGGTTCTACCACGCTTTGGCCGAAGTACACGGGTCACTACGGGCCTCCCGGGTACTTGCCTACAGCGGCCTGGCGAAGGAGCGTGGCGGGATCGTGGTGCAGAAGATGGTTCCCGCCGAGTACGCGGGAGTGCTCTTCACCGAGCATCCCGCGACCCTGGGCTGTATGCTCGTCGAGCTCGTCAAGGGCCTGGGAGATGCGCTGGTCAGCGGAACCGCGACCCCCACCTCTTTTCGCTACGGGCGCTTCTCGGGCAAGCTGCTTGAAACCAACCCGCCGCCGGTGGATCTTGCCGGGCTCATCGAGCTGGGTCAAAGAGTGGAAAAGATCTTCAAGAGGCCCCAGGACATCGAGTGGGCCTACGCGGCCGGCAAGTTCATGATCCTTCAAGCTCGGGACATCACGACGTCTTCGCGAGCCGGAGCCCACCGAAAGGCTGTCCTTGAGTCGGAACGCCATCGGATACTCGAGCTGGCCGCAAGGAGCCTCCAGGAGGCCGAAGCCGAGGGGATCGACGTGCTCCCGGCAGCGGACCCGGTGGTCTTTGCACAAAATGAGCTCTCGGAGCTGTTGCCTCGCCCAACTCCGCTCAGTTTGAGCTTCATGGAGTCGCTCTGGGCTCCCGGCGGCAGCACGGACCTGGCGTGCCGGTCTCTCGGCATTCCCTATGACGCGGCCGAAAACGCCCCGCCGCTGGTGAACACCATCTTTGGAAACCTGTACGTGAGCACCATCGAAACTCGGCGCAGGCTCCGGCGCGGGCCCGGGGCGGCTGCGAGCTTCAAGCTCGCCAGGGCCGGCAAGGGACTCGAGGAGGAGATGAGGCACTTCTTCGCCGACTTCTTGAAGGAGGTCCGACTGCGTGAGGCCCTCGACCTGAAACGACTTACGATGGACGAAGTGCTGGCGCTGTTGCGGGAGTGGAACCATCGCTTTCTGACGGACACTTACGTACAGGCGGAACGTATCAACCTGGCTGCGGACTTTTATCTCAAGGTCGCAAAGCAAGAGATCGAGAAGCGGGGCCTTGATCCCTCCACGTATCTGGGTCAAGTCCCCGAGACCGTCGTCCATGAGGCGATGTGCCTCCTTTACGCGATCCAGATCGGCGAGCGACGGGTGGAGGATTTTCTTGCCTTGTTCGGTCACCGGGCGCCGGCGGATTACGAGCTCTCCAGGCCCCGTTACCAGGAGGATCCCAACCTCGTGGCCGAAATGGTCTCCAGGGCTCGTGCCAAGAATCACCCCGCGACCGAGCTGAAGCCTCCCGAGGCGCCGACGGATCGAATGTTCGAGTTGGCCGTCGATCGTGCATGCCGCTTCCAGGTGCTCAAGGAGGAGGCGAAGCACCACAGCCTGCGGGAGCTTGCGCTCATCCGGAGAGTGATTGTGGAGATCGGAACTCGTGTCGAGCTCGGAGCCGACGTTTTCCTTCTTACGCTCGATGAAACGCTGAAGTTGAACAACTCGGAGTTCTTGAATGATGCCATCGACCTCGTGGAGCAGAGAAAACATGACGCCATGGCCTTCGAGGGCATTCGCCTGACCACGGAGCTGCGTCTGTCGGAAATTGAGAGTCTGCTCGTGGACGAGGGTGGTATTCGCGCCGCGCAACCACTCGTGGTTAACGAAGGAAGTCTCCGTGGAACGCGCGTCGCCGGCGCCAAGGACGTCGAGGGCCGTGTTCGGGTAGTCACCGAGCCCGCCGACATCGATTCCTTTGAACGGGGCGAGATTCTCGTGGCCCGCTTCACCGACCCGACATGGACGCCTCTCTTCCCCCTGGCGGCGGGAGTCATCACCGAGGTCGGGGGTTGGCTGAGCCACGCCGCAATCGTGGCGAGGGAATACAACGTGACATGCAACGTGGGGGTGAATGGAGCCATCGCAAGCCTGCAATCGGGCGATCATGTACAGCTCAAAGCAGATGGATCTGTCATCAAGAAAAGGGGTGCAGGGGATCGAGTCAGCCTTGCAAGGCTGCCTTCTTCCGCGCCCGTGGCGATGGTCATGCAGGGGCAAATCATCGAGGCTCTGCTCAGAACCTTCTCGTCCACGGAGGCGATCGTCGACGTGCAGGACCAGGAGCTCAAAGTGGGCCAAGGGCTCTCCATCACGCTCCCAGGCCACAACGGTAAAGTCGTCGAGGCCAGGGTCTTGCGCCGGCACAAGTCGGGCGGCTACGCCATTAGCTTCAAGAAGCCGCTCGACGATGGCTCCGGCCCCGAAGAAGCCAGGGGGCCCCAGAAGAACTAGGTATCGCGCCCTCCGCGGCTCTCTTTCGGGAACGAGCTCGCGCCGGGCAATACCAAGTACCGCTTGAGCGATTGGGTCCCCGGGGATAGAACCCAGGCCTCATGGACGCTCCTGAACCCCACTCGCTACCGGACCTCCACGACATTCAGGCCGCCGCCGAGAGGATACGAGACCTCATCCACCGCACCCCGACCCTCTCGAGCCGCTCTCTGGGCGAGCTTCACGGCGGTGAGGTAAGTCTCAAGGCAGAAAACCTCCAACGCGCAGGCGCTTTCAAGATCCGGGGAGCTCTCAATGCGCTCCTCGTGGCAAGGGAGCGCGCCCAGCTCGGGCCCGGCGGAGTCCTCACCTACTCCTCGGGAAATCACGGGCAGGCCGTCGCGCTGGCCGCGAGGCTCCTGGGCTTTACGGCCACGGTGGTCGTTCCGGAGGACATGGCCAGAGTCAAGCGAGCTGCCGTCGAGGCTTACGGAGCCAGAATCATCGTTTGCGGCACAACCTCCGAGGATCGACGCCTGGGAGCCATGCGCCTTGCCCGGGAGACAGGAGCGCACCTCATCCCTCCGTATGATCACCCGGATGTTATTGCAGGGCAGGGAACGATTGCCCTGGAGGTGCTAGAAGATGTGCCAGAGCTGGAGGCTGTAGTCGTCCCGATTGGAGGCGGTGGCCTGATCGCTGGAGTCTCCATTGCCATCAAGATGCTGCGACCCGGTGTCCAGGTCATCGGAGCCGAACCCTCCACGTCCAACGACACGGCACTCTCGCTCGCCAGAGGCAAGCGTGTGACGATTCCACCTTCGAAGACGATCGCCGATGGCCTGAGGGCCCTCACTCCGGGAGCGCTGACCTTCGAGGCGATTCGCCGGCACGTGGATCAAGTTCTCTGTGTTGACGACAACGAGATCCGGCAAGCCCAACGCCTCTTGCTCAATCGCGCAAAGCTCTTGACCGAGCCCTCGGGCGCCATCAGTGCCGCCGTTTACTGCCGGCACGGCGCGGCCCTCGCGGCGCGCAAGGTTGCTCTCGTCCTGAGCGGAGGAAACGTCGACTTGCCGCTGTTCGGAGAGACTCCCTCGTGACACCTCTGGACGGTGCTCCCACCAGGCAGAGCCGGCTCGCGAGCGCGCTGACGACCTCCCGCGGGCTCATGAGCCTCGTGCGAGGGGGCAGCGGCCGCCCGATCGTGATCCTTCACGACCTCGCCTCGAGCCATGAGTCCCTGAACGCGCTTGCCGAGGACTTGAAGCGCAACTTCCAGGTCATTCAGGTCGACCTTCTGGGGCACGGGGCCTCCGATCTACGCCCGTTGGACCTTTCCATATCAGCCCAATCCGACGCCGTGGTCGAGGTGCTGCACGACCTGGGCATCTACCGTCCCATCCTTGTTGGCCACTCCCTGGGGGGGGCCGTCGCCGTCCACGTCGCCGCCTACCATCCCGATCTCGTCGGAAAGCTCGTCCTCATTTCCGCAGGCATTTATGAGTACCGATTCCCGCTCTGCTGGCGACTCTGTCGAAGCCGACTGGGCTGGCATGTCCTCGGGCTCCTCGGCGGTCCTGGCGCCGTGGAGCGAGCTTTGCGGCTGGCCCGAGTCGTCTCGGGAAACGTGCGAACTTCCGTGAACAGGATCGAGTCGAGCGCCGGCTGGGCAGCGCTGGGGCGAGCGTTTCGTCAATCGACAAGCGATGCAGCGCTCAGCGAACTCGAGCGCCTCTCAGAGGATGCTCTGACGCATCCAACACTTGTCATCTGGGGCACCGAGAACCGAATCCTGCCCCTCGCTTCCGCGCGTGTCTTCTTTCAGGGCCGCCACAACGTTCGCTTCGTCGAGGTCGCAGGCACCGCTCATGCGGTAGCGGAGGAGGCGCCAAGAGTCGTGGCGGACTTGATCCGGGAGTTTCTCGAGTAAGGGCTCTATCCGTGGGGAGCTCCCGTGCGCCTGTTGCCCTCTACCGAGGTCAAAAATCAGCCGCAGCCAGAGCTCCGAATCCGCAATATCACCCGGATGGAATGGCGGCGAGGAGTGTCGTTTTTCGCGGACTCACTTTCCAGTTCTCAAGCAGCGGCGCCTCCTGGAGGCATGCGCCTTCCACCTTGAGCAGAAGGGTCTTCAGCTTGAGGCCCGCGGAAAACCCCGTGAGCCGGCCCTCGCTACCCACAACGCGGTGGCACGGAATCCAGAGCGGGATCGGATTCCGCCCCACAGCTCCTCCCACGGCACGCGCGGCTCCCGGCTTCCCGATTCGCCTCGCCACCTGCGCGTAGCTCCAGACATCACCGTGGGGAATGGTCAGGAGCACCTCCCAGACTTCTCGATCAAAGGGAGAACCCTGATCGCGCCAGTCGAGGGGCGCAGTAAAGCGTGTCAGTCGGCCGGCGAAATAGCGTTCAAGATCACTCGCAGCTTTCAACAGACCGCCCGGAATCGAGTAAGCAGCCCCCCGAGACGTCGGCGTCCCATTCGGTTCCGTCTGCGCACTCTCGAGCCGTTCCCACTGAAATGCCACGGACTGGATGCCAAGGGCTGTCCCTCGTACGCTGACGAGCAGAGACGGCTGAGCTCGGGGACGAAGTTGAATCACCGAGGACCCCGCCAGCGGCAATTTACTTGCGATGCGCATGTCTTTGAATTTCTCTGACAAGGTTCCAATATTTCAGCGACTGGAGCGCTCATGAGTTTACCCCCCCACCCTCCGAACCCCGCCGAAGAAATTGTCGACCTCGTCGATGAGGAAAACCGTGTAATAGGGAGCACCACCCGGCGCGAAGTCCGTGCCCGCAATCTGCTTCACAGAGGCGTGGGAATCCTCTGCAGGAACTCGAGCGGAGAGATCTACGTTCACCGTCGCACAAGCACCAAGGACATCTTTCCCGGCATGTACGACATGCTTGTTGGAGGCGTGGTAGGCGCAAGCGAGAGCTACGAAGCAGCCGCCACGCGTGAAATTGCCGAGGAGCTCGGGATCGAAGGCCCTGAACCGGAGCTGCTTTTCCTTCACCTCTACCAGGGACCTCACAATCGGAGCTGGGTGGCCGTCTACGAGGTAACCTGGGACGGCCCGATCCACCACCAGGAAAGCGAAGTAGCATGGGGCAACTACATGACCGAGAAGGACCTGATGCGGAAACTTGAAGACTGGGACTGGGTCCCGGACGGCCTTGAGATCTTCCAGCGCTACTTGCAGTCCGGGAGGCAGTCCCCTCCCGCGTCAGAGCCCGCCTGAGGAAACGGGGAGGCTGGAGAGGACCCACCGCTGAACAGAAAGTTCAAGAGGTAGACCCCATCGGTGAGATTGATCACTGCGTCGTCATTGGTGTCGCAGGCATCAGGACACGCGGGAACGCCTTTTCCGAGGAAAAGATAGGAAAACACTGTCACTGCGTCAGTAATTTCCAGGGTTCCCGAAGAGGAGTCGCAATCACCCCGGACAAAGAGAACAAGGCTTTCGTCGCAATGGCCAGGGTACTCGTAGGCGCCAAGGTCAGGCCTGTAGTGGCTCTGGCTCGTGTCACAGACCGTCGACATGCGTCGGCAGTTGCCCGCAAAATCGGTCTTGATCTCGAGAGCATCCGCCACGATCCCCCTGTCGATCGCGTCCGAAAGAGCGGTGAGACGAAAGTCAAAGGCGGCGGGCGCCTCAACTCGGGGGTCCCCTGTATGATTCTGCCCCCCCTCGATCGTGGTGAGGGAGGACTTCTCAAGAAGGTTGTGCCTGATGGCTGAGTCAACGGTGGGAAACACAATGCTTCGGTCCTCGTGCGTCCTCTTGAAGACCTCATCATAAAACTCAGATTCCCCGCCAATCTGCCAGCAAATGTTGTTGGTAAAACGGTATGGCGTCAACCCATTGCCCTCGGCGACAAGCTCCTCCAGGTTATCGCCGTAGATAACATATTGATGGATTCCAACGAAGGTATTGCTCAGGATGCTGATGTTATTCAGGTGGAACTCTCGAGTGCTGAGATAAAGCCCATTCTCCACCTGCACCTTCAATGGTTCCGCAGGGTCGGGCAGGCCGTTGACGACATTCCCGGAGAAGTTGAAATTCAAGGCCCCTCCCTTCACCGGAAAGGCGTCCGAACTCGCGCACTCCGTGACTTGCACTGCCGAGGCCACGCCCCGGAAAATGCACCGTTCGATACGAACGGACAACTCGGATTGGAGCTCAAGGTAAAGGTCGATCCCAGCTCCAAGGAGCTTCCGTGGGGAGTAACGCCTCATCTCGTGGAATTGGCAGTCCTCAACCGTGAGACTCAAGGCTGCGCTTTCCGGCGAGCTCACATAGATGCCCTCCGACGATCTCCGGAACACGCAGTGTTTCACCTCAATGGTCACAAGCGACCCCTTCAGGGGCGCAGCCTCCAAACCATGGGCGGATTGTCCCTCGATCCAGCAGTCCTCGATTCTGAGCTTCGCATCCCGGCTAACCGTGTCAAAAACAGTGAACGCCTGGCGCCCGCCAAATATCTGTAGTCCCGAGAAACTGAAGCGAGGCGCCTTTTCAAACTCCTCGGACCGAATCTTGAAAACCTCGACATTGGGGTCCACGTTCTCTATCCGAACCGAACCCACCCCCCCCGAGGCAACAAATTCTACAGAGTCGAACCCAACGGGCGGCACGAGTGGAAAGACGTTGAAGGATTCGCCGCCTTCCAAATTCCGATACTGGCCGCGAAGGAGCTCGAACCGGACCGCCTTGTGATTCTTTCCCTCCAACAGCTTTTCAACCGAGCGAATCGCATAATCGATGGTGAGGAAGGGACGATCCTTTCCCCCGGAGCCATCTGCGTCTTCCGCATGGAGCCGATCGGGCCTCACATAAACCACGAGCGGACCGTCAGCTTCGGCCAGGCACCATGCTCGGCCTCCAAGCAGAAGACTGACACCCAGAAGCGCCCCAAGAGCGGAGCAAACAACGCATCGCAAAGCTCGTGCCTGGCTCATTGTGCTCACCTTTTCACTCAAGAACGTGAAGCCTGTTGTTTAATGAAGCCATCTTCAAAGAAGCACCTTGAAGCAAGAGTCTTCAAACAAGCATCTTCGACCCAGTGGATCGGGCAACCAACCCGGCACCCATGCCTTGCACCAAGACTGAATCGTCAGACTCTTGCAGAGGCGCTCAGGCAGGCTGCGTCGTGCAGACTAGGAAAAATAGCCTGGGACTTTCCGATCGTCAAGAACTTTATGCAGGCTGCGCCGAGAGGTCTCTGTCCAGCGACGCGACTACTTCTTCCGACCAGGTTTTCTTGGCTTCGAGCCTTGCCGGGACGCAGAGGGCTTTGGAGCAAGTTTCATATTGGCTTTTCGAGCGGCAGGAATCACGGGGGTAGTGGGAGCGCTCGGCTTGCCGCTCCCCAGAACCGTCGGTCGCATGGGAGCGCTGAGGCTCTTGCCCAGGCTGACTCCTTCGGTCCTTCGGAGTGCGGCGGCTGCCGGAGACTTCGAAGCAGCAGCAATGTTCCCCTGAAGCGGGGACTTGGCCCCAGGATTCCCAGGCGCCTGGTGCGAACCGGCGAGCACTGGGGAGGTCGCCGAGCTGCCAGAGGCGACCGGCAAGAGGCCAGCCTTCTTGAGCTTTCTGAGCTCCTTCTTGCGAGCAACCTCGGCGGCAACCCGCCCGGCCTCCACAGCAGCCTCCAAGGTCTTGGCCTGAAGTTGAAGTTTGTGAGCGGCAGGCCCCATCTCCTTGCTCTTCGGGTATTTCTTTACCACATGCTCCAGCATGGCCGTGGAGAAGGGCCGCATGTCTTCCCCTTCTTCGGAGAAATGGAAACCCAGGTAGAAGAAATCTTCGGAATCCAGATTCTTGTCGTGGACAAGGCGCTTTACGAGGTCGTCGTAGTTGTCGTAAATGAGGGCCCGAATCACACGCAGGCCAAGGTTCGCTCGCCGGGCTGCGGGGGCCAGATCCTTCGAGCTCGACTTTACGAGCGCCACGGCAAGGAGGTAGCGTCCTTCTGCCGTGATCAGGTGGTTGTCCCACAAAATCTGGAGTAGCCCCGCCATACGTTCCCAACGGTCCTTTAACTTGCCCTTCTTGAGCAATTGCGCTTTTTCGTAAATCCGTTTGCGAAGCGGCTGGGGATCGAGGCTTTTCACAAACTCGAGGAAAGACTTGTAGTGCAGGTCGTTCTCCTCGTAGAGGGCCAGAAGCTTGGAAGATGCTCGCTCCACATACTTCTGTCGAGTCTCCTGGGGGAAATCCCGGAGGATCGCGTTGATACGCTGCGTAACCTCGAGGTCATCCGTCTTCATGAGGAGCGAGAAAAGGCTCTCGATCGACTTTGGCATTTTTCGGAGAGCCGCCTCGGCCGCATCCCGTACGCGAAAGCGTGAATCCGCCAGGAACGGAAGAATGGCCTCGGCCACTTCGGGCCGATCCGAGCTTTGCAATCGCTCAAATATGTGGATGTGCACCGAGAAATGCGGTGTCTGGTGTAGAAGAACCACAAGCTTCGGCAGCAATTTCCTGGGGAGCTCAAGCCTCTGAAACGCGAAAAGCCCGTTTTGAGCAACGTTGTGCCAGTCCTCGTCGCAGAGGCTCTTCCAAAGGAATTGCTCTTCTGCTGTGGAAAGCTTCGTCTTGCCGACTAGCCTGTTGAAGGAGACCATCGCGTGCCGCCTCACCTCGCTTGGATACTTCTTGTCCGCCAGCAGGCGTAGCTCGTTTCGAGCTCGTGTGGCCACACTCCCTCCACGAAAGTGCCCCAGCAGGATGGCTGCAGTCACAAGAACTTGGGGGTGCTTCTCTATCTCCTTGGATCGTAGAAGCCGCAACACCATGCCATAGATCGGGCTCTGGAGGGCCGGGGGCATGCGATCAAGCGCCTCGCAGATGCAAAGCGCAAGGTGCTTCTGAAGCTCGAAAGGCTCTTCGGGCAGAATCTTGAGGAGGAACTGGAGCGCAGGCTTGCCACCGATTCGAGCCAGAGCGGTAATGACAGCCTTCTTGCCATGGAAGTCGGCCTCGGGGTAAAGGACCCTTAGCTGCCCAATCACGCTCGGTCCCACCGAGGAGATGACCGCCATGGCCTGCTCCCTTAGCGGACCCGACTCCAGGATCAGCGGAACTACCGTATGCGCCACATCCTTCGCCCCCAATCGAGCAAGAGCCCTGAGGGCACCCAACCGAAGCTCATCGTGCGGCTCACGCAGACAACGCCCCAGGGAGTGAATCACAGACTTCGAGGATAACCCGATCTCCGCGACGACTCGTACGGAGGCAATACGGAGCTCGATGTCGTCCGAGTCGAGGAGTCGGGAGAGCTTGCTGAGGAGCGCGTTCATGGGTCCTGACGTTTTTTTGGTTAAATAGGACAAAATGGAGAGCACAACATAACTTGATCCAAACCAAAAGAACAGTTTTTTTGATCCAGGCTCTCCAGTACAGTAAAATCGGCCTAAAGTTTTCTGGTACAACGAATTAGGATATCAAGAGCCTCTTTCGGGGAAGCGAATCTGCCGAACCTACTGAAAAGGAGTCTGACCCATGCACACTGGCACGTACGCTCGAGGCTGGTTCGCCAACGGACCCACAGGGACTTCCTGGAACCCAGCGACCGAGGAGCCGCTCGGGGTAATTCGAAGCTCGAGCCTGTCAGACTATCGGCAGGCCCTCGAGGTCGCAGGCAACGAGTATCTCTCCTGGCGCCTTCTGCCCGCGCCAAGGCGAGGGGAGCTCGTACGGCAGTTGGGCGAGGCCCTGAGACACCAAAAGAAGGCTCTGGCGAGGCTCGTGAGCCAGGAGAGCGGGAAAATCCTCTCCGAAGGGGAGGGCGAGGTGCAGGAGATGATCGACATCGCCGATTTCGCTGCCGGCCTGTCTCGTCAAGTCGGAGGCCTTACGCTCCCCAGTGAGCGCCCGGAGCATCGAATCATCGAGGAGTGGCATCCACTGGGTGTGGTGGGCGTGATCACAGCTTTCAATTTTCCCGTCGCGGTTTGGGCGTGGAACGCGTTCATTGCCATCGTCTGCGGAAACACCGTGGTTTGGAAACCCTCCGAGAAGACTTCTCTGACCGCAATCGAAGCCACCCGCATCGCGGCGGGCGTCCTCGAACCGGCGGGATGGGGCGGGGTCCTCAACCTTGTGACCGGAGGCGCGGAGATAGGCGAGAGGATCGCAAGCGAGCCAACCATTCCCCTGGTAAGCGCAACGGGAAGCTGTCGCATGGGGCGAAAGGTCGCGGAATCCGTCGCAAAGCGGCTCGGCCGCACGCTGCTCGAGCTCGGCGGTAACAACGCGGTGATCGTACTCAACGACGCGGCAGAAGACCTCGCGCTCAGGGCTGTCGTCTTTGGCGCCGTCGGAACATCCGGGCAGCGCTGCACCACGACCCGCCGCCTGATTCTTCAGGAAGGGATTGCGAAACGGTTCGAGGAGCGGCTGGTTCAGGCCTACCGCTCGATACAGCCGGGAGATCCACTCACGGAAGGTACTCTGCTCGGTCCCCTCATCGACGAGGCTGCGGTGAAGTCCTTCGAGGAGGCCGTCGAACAGGCACGCAAAGAAGGCGGGGAGATCCTCTGTGGCGGAAAGCGAGTCCCACGAAAAGGGCACTATGTGGAGCCCACCCTCATTCGCGCCCACCCTGACATGCCGATCGTCGGTGAGGAGACCTTTGCCCCGATTCTCTACATCTTCCGGGTGAAGGACCTTGTCGAGGCAATTGGCGTGCAAAACTCGGTTCGCCAGGGGCTCTCATCGGCGATCTTCACGGACTCGCTTCGCTCGGCGGAGACTTTCCTCGGCCCAGCCGGCAGCGACTGCGGAATCGCAAACGTGAACGTCGGCACCAGCGGCGCCGAAATCGGGGGAGCCTTCGGGGGCGAGAAGGAAACTGG
>SXIK01000174.1 GCA_005772855.1 Planctomycetia bacterium
TCGGAGTGGCGCCTCGCCGGTTCTCCTCCGCGCTGGCTTTGTCGCTTGTCCTCTGCGATCCTTCCAGGATCGCGGTCGGCCTTCGCTTCGCGCCAGCGCGGAAAACTCCAAGGCGAATGCTGAACACTCGGAATCGCGCCGAACTATTTGGAAAAGCGCCATGGAACGAAAAAAGAGGAGAAGCCGTTCACCGGGCCTCGGGTGGCTCATTGCCCGAGCTTTTTGGCTCGTGGTGCTGGGTGGTTCGGCCTGGTGCGTGTATGAACAGTGGCGTCTGGGCGAGTGGCCTTGGTCGCGCTCCGGGCGGCTCAAGGAGTTTGTGCTCCTGAGCCGTTCAGAGTGGGGCGCAGCAAGGCCGGAGACAACTCCGACCAAGATGGGACGACCGAGCCGACTTACAATCCATCACTCCGGGGGCAAGGCAATGCTTGACGAGCACCGAGATTCGGTGGAGCGGTCCATCAAGGCGATCCAGACT
This sequence comes from Planctomycetia bacterium, assembly GCA_005772855.1. Taxonomy (GTDB): domain Bacteria; phylum Planctomycetota; class UBA8108; order UBA8108; family SXIK01; genus SXIK01. The sequence goes on from SXIK01000174.1 coordinate 479, forward strand.
GACCACGTGAGGAGACGGGGATGGAGCGACATAGGCTATCACTTCGTGGTCGACCGGAGCGGACGGATCTGGGAGGGCCGCCCGATCACGCAAGTCGGTGCGCACGCCGGGTCGCAAGCTGCCAACGTTCGAAACGTCGGTGTGCTACTCCTCGGAAATTTTGACCTGCAGACTGCCTCGTCGGCGCAGCTCACCAGCCTCGAGAGGCTCGTCGAGTCGCTACGTGCTCGGTTCAGAATCGATCGAGCCCAGGTGTTCTCGCACAGGGAAGTCCGTGGAGATTGTGGCCTCGGCCCGACGAAGTGCCCGGGCAAGCACCTGGAGGAGTGGCTGAGCGGGTACCGCAAAGGCCTTGGAAGAACGCCTGTTCGGGTGGGGGCGGCCCGTGATGCCTACCGAGCCGTTCCTCTGGCCTGGCAAGGTGTTGCCTGGTAAGATTTCCGGTTTCCCGAGTCTTCCCAAGGTTGCCTGCCTAGAGGCCCCAGGAGCGCGACTTGCTCGATCCCATTTACGACGAGTGCGGCATTGCGGCGGTATATTGCATGGACGTCCGTGCCGGTGGCGGTGAGTCCCCGGTCAGCAGCCACCTCACAGAGGAGGGGAACGTCATGCGGCTTCTGCCGGAGATGCTCATCGACCTTCAGAACCGGGGCCAACTCGCTGCCGGCATCACTCGTTTCAACGGGGCCGAGCCCAAGATTATTGACACTTTCAAGGAGATCGGGAGCGTCTCCGACGTCTTCCACCTCACGTGCCCCGATCCGGCCAAGTTCCTTGAGATCATGGACCGTTATCGCGGCCAGGCGGGCATTGGCCACGTACGCTACGCGACTTGCGGAGGCGATGACCGTGAGCATGCGCAGCCATTTCAGCGGGATCATGGCCGAAAGTGGAAATGGTTCGGGTTCTGCTTCAACGGCAACGTTGCGAATTACGCTGAAGTGAAAGCCGGGATCCTTCAGAAGGGGGACTATCACCTGAAGTGCGACAACGATACCGAAGTGCTCATGCACCACTTGTCGTATGCGCTTCAGGGTGACTCAAAGCCTGACCTGGTGCAGGTATTCCGCCACATTGCCGAAACCGTTGACGGCGCCTACAGCCTTGCGTTTCTCAACGCCGACGGCGACCTGGTTCTGGCTCGCGACCCCCTTGGCTTCCGCCCCCTGTGCTACGCCGTGAAGGGATCACTCTTCGCCGCCGCTTCCGAGAGCCTCGCCCTCACGAACCGTGGCTTCACCGAGATCCAGGACCTCGAGCCCGGCATGCTCCTCCATGTGACGCCCGCCGGCGTGAGAAAGGCTCGCTTCGCAGAGTCGCCCCGCAAAGCCTTCTGCTTTTTTGAATATGTCTACTTCGCCAACGTTGCCTCCACCCTGAACGGACGCTCGGTGTACCTCACCCGCAAGCGGCTCGGCGAGGCGCTTGCAGAAGGCGAGGAGCTCGACACCGACCCGGCCGACTGTGTTGCTGTGCCCGTGCCCGACACCGCGAAGGCCGCCTGCGACGCCTTGGCCTACAAGCTCGGCATTCCGTCGTTGGAGGGCCTGATTCGAAACCGCTATGTTGGTCGAACCTTCATTGAGGGGAAAAATCGTATCGAGAGGGCAAGACGCAAGTACACGGCGCTCCCGGAGGTACTCGAAGGCAAGCGAGTTCTCCTCGTGGAGGACTCCGTCGTGCGCTCGAACACGCTCCGGGTGATCGTCAAGATGTTGCGGGAGCAAGGACGTGCCAGGGAGGTTCACGTGCGCGTGGCGTGCCCCCCCATAATGTCGCCCTGCAGCTACGGGATTGACATGTCTACCGTGAGCGAGCTATTTGCACCGAGGTTGCTCGGGGTCGAGCCCCAAAAGGAGTATTCCGCGGAGGAGCTCAGGAAGCTTTCAGATGACCTGGGCACAGACAGCCTGCGCTACTTGACGCTTGAGCAGCTCACCCGCGCGATTGGCGCCCCCGAGAATGAGCTTTGCCTCGGCTGTGTCACGGGCCGATACCCGACCCTGTGGGGTGATCGGCTTTACCAGCAGGCCTTGCGCCTCAAGGACGGGCCGCAAGCGAAGCGAACTTATGAGGATGTCCTGCCGAGCCCCGCTTCAAGGCGGTAGGTTCTTGGTGCGACGACCCAGAGTTTGAGCACACAACGCGGGTTGCGAGTCTGGATTTCAGGCGCTTCGAGCGGCCTCGGCGAATCGCTGGCGAGAGAGCTGGCGGCGCGCGGATGTCACCTTGCCATTTTCGCACGCCGCGAGCAACTGCTCGAGAAGTTGCGCTCGGACTTGGTGGCTGCCCACCCCTCGATCTCCGTGATCGCGCAGACGGGCGACGTGCGCGATCGTGCGCAAGTCCACGCCGGGATCCGCGAGGCGGAGGGGCGGCTGGGTGGCATTGACCTCTTGATACTCAACGCCGGGACTGGAGACTCGCTCTCTCCTGAGAAGTTCTCGGCCGAGCTCGTCGAGCGGATCACCGCCGTCAACTACCTCGGGGCGATTTACGGTATCGAGGCGGCGCTTCCGGCGATGCTGCAGCGAAAATCTGGCACAATCGTCGGCGTTTCAAGCATTGGCGCCGTGCGAGGTTTTCCAATGGCTGCGCCCTACTGCGCCAGCAAGGCAGCGCTTACTTCATTCCTCGAGAGTTTGCGCCTTGACCTGTGGGGGAGTGGCGTACGCGTCATAACGGTCTCTCCCGGCTTCATCAAGACGCCGCTCACGGATCGAAATCGCTTTCCGATGCCGTTTCTTGTGTCTTCGGAGTCGGCGGCGAGGCGTATTGTCGATGGAATTTCCCGTCGTAAGCGCGAGATTCACTTTCCGCGGCGCCTCACGATCCCGCTCAAGATCCTTCGCTGCTTCCCGGGTTTTCTCTTCGACTGGATCCTTTCCAGAACGATGCGCGGGAAAGGATACCGAAAGGAGACGGGTAGCCCCGCTACACCGGCCGCTCGCCGACCCTTTGGCTGATCAGGTTCTCCAGCTCGTCGAGTAGGTTCTTCTCCTCGGAGACCTGAGTCTTTCGCTGAAGTGCTGTTGCCGGCATGGATCGGAGTCTCGGCTTTTCCGTGGGGTGGACAGGAGTGGGTGGTGCCGGGTCTTGAGCCGCTGGAAGCCGCTCTCCTTCCACGATGAGTTGTGTGTTGTCTGGAGCCTCCGAGATAGGTTCCGTGGGAGGATCGCCTTGGTTACCGAGCCTCTCTTCCTTGACCTGTTCCAGGGACATCACGACGGTATCGGATGCCTCGAGTGTCACGGCCTCGTCCGCAGCGACAAAATCAGTTTTCGACGATTCCTCCTTGGTTCCCTGGAAGATCTCATCCCTCCTGTTGAGGATGCGCCTTGGCAATGGCTTGACTTTGGAGTCCGTTTCTGAACACCCGCTTCCGGCGAAACGCACACTTGCCTTCTCTGCCTTGTCGAAGAAGTCGTCGACGGCCGAGGTCACCACAACAGGGGCGGCATCCACTCTTGTGGCCTCTGCGGCAGGAGGCTCAACCACACAAGGAGGGTGCTGCGGCGTGGGCTGCGCTTCCTTCGGAGGCGGCGCTGGAGGTTGAGCCTCCCGAGCTGTCGTGGGTGCTTGAACAACATTGGGAGTGTTGGCTGCCCTCTCAACTCCTCGTTCGCGCTGTAGAGGGCGAGCTGTCCCTCCAGAACGAATCCAGGCTCCCAGGAAGATGCAAGTGACCGCAACGAGAGCACCCATGGCCAGCCATAGCACGCTGAAGAAAAGGCCCTGAAATCCCACGTCAGCGGTGCTGCCACCCGTCCACGAGCCCACCTTCCCGGTACCCCGGATTTCGCCCGCGGACGCTCCCTCGCCAGGCGTCCTGGTCCCGGCATCCCGTCCGCTGGCCAAGCTGTCTTGCGGAAGTCCCTGAGCCAGGCGGGTTGACCTCAGGGCCATGAGATCTGCCTCGGCGGTTCTCAAGCTGGAGGTGACCTGCGCTAATGATTGCTGGAGATCCGTCGATTTTTTCTCCGTCGCTTCTACTCGCTCTTCCAGCCTCGCATGCTTTCCCTCCAGATCGTCCACCCTCTGCGCCAGCTTACGGATGGCTCCGGGAAGAGACGCCATCTCTCTGGCGGCCACGCCTTCCCTTGCTGTAAAGCTGAGCCACTCTTGCCGGAGTGCGTCGACGGCTTCTCGGGTACGGCCCAAAAGGTCGTCCTGGCGAGATCTATCGAGACGCAGCTCCTCGATCTTGCGGTCCTGCGCCCGGAAGAGATGGTCTCCCGCGCAGCCTGCCATGAGCAGGCAGAGCCAAGAGGCTATACCGCAGGCCATTGAGCGACAATACAACTTATTCATAGCAACGAACCTGGTGATAGCCCAAGGTGTGGATAAGCATACGATGTGTGTGGCTTGCGGGCACCTCTCGCGCCCGAGGCAAGGAGCGTGCCATGAAGCAATCTCAGCACGGCTCAAGGACGGCCATCTCCCGACTCGATAGAACTAGAGACAGTGTCGCAAGTGATGGTCTGATAACGCAGCGGCGTCGCCGCACGGCTGGCGGGACTTTCCAAGAAATCTCCTGGTTGTCCCCCCCAGAAAAGCCCATGAATGTCTCTGAGCACGCGGTTCTCGAACGCTTCACCCCTACGAATACTTTTCCTGTTGGCTCCCGCCAGCCTGGGACTGGCGGCCTGGGCTGTTGGCATCCTCGGCGGTTTTCAGGCAAGCGATGGGCTTGTCTACGACGCCTTGCTTTGATTCAGGGCCCAACGAGTCGAGGATTCCTCACGGGTACTCCTCCTCGAGATCGACGACACAGAGCGCCATCGCTTCGAGGAAGATCTCCCTTCAATCATTGAAAAGCTGAACCAGCTAGAGGCGAAGCTCATCATCATTGGCTCGTTGCCTGACGCAGCCCCGGAAAGTTTCTGGGCTGCTGCTGAAGCGCTGGGCAAAGTCGTGGTCGGAGTGAAGCTGGTTCCAAGTCCCGATGATTCGTCGCGCCTCGTGCCATCGACGCCGCCAGAGCTTGACGGCCGAAAGGGCATCCAGAAGGGCATCGTGGCGGACCCACCAGCTGCCGGAGGGGTTTGCAGGACGCAGGAGGCACACTCAGGGCCCGGGCAGCTGCCGCTTCTCGAAACTGTTGCAGCCACGCAGGTTCTCGGAGCGGGATGGAGCGCCCCGGCAGGCCCATATCTCATCGATTTCTGCGGTGGTCCTGGCTCCCTCCCCAACGTCTCTGCGCAGAGGCTCCTGGCGGGAGATCTGATCCCGGAACTGGTAACGGGCCGGTGCGTGCTGGTGGGTACAAGGGCACCAGCAATCGGCTCCGGCTTCCACACGCCCACCACCGCATCGCGAAGGATGGCCCTACTGGAGTACCAGGGACACGCGCTGAACACTTTGCTCGCGGACAGAGTAATTCGGGAGCCTGACTCCTTGACAAGGCTTGCGATCATCCTTTCTCTGCTCTTCGTTTGCGCGTCGGTATCTCGCAGGGCCACCCTTCAGTTGTCCTTCTGGCTCACGCTTGTGGTAATCGGGTTCCATGCGCTGGTCTCGGCAACGGCGCTGGTAGGCTTCCGCACCTGGTTGCCGGTCAGCGAGAATGTCGTCGGGTTGGTTGCCCTCATGGTCTTCACTGTGCGAGGTCGTGCCATCGAGGTCACGGCATCTCTCAAGAACCTCATCTCCGAATCGGCAGGAATCTTGAAGGACAAGTGCTGGCCAGTTCACGGTCAAGATGTTGACACGACCTGGTCTCTCGTCGCTGGCATGATCGACCAGACGCTGGACCTGAAGCGCCTCATCTTCCTTCAAGTGGATCCAGGAAGCTCCCGATTGAAGACGATCCTGGCGCTCCACTGTTCGATAGATGACATGGCTGAACGCCGTCGCGATTCCACGAGGCCTCCGTACAAGGATGCTATCAATGCAAAGGGCCCCATCGTGGTCGAAAACTTTCTGGGGACACCGCAGAAGGGCGAAAGGCAGTATCTCATCCCCCTTGTGTTCTGTGGAGAGTTGTTGGGCTTCTGGGCCATGGGGATTGACTCCGCCAAGCTTGCTGCAATCCCGGAGTTTGAAAGCCTGCTCCACGACTATACGAGTCGCATGGGAGAGCTCCTTCACCAGGCGATGGATGTGTCGCAATCTGGCGGAATAGACGCCAGGGCCAAACTCAGGTTCGGCGCTGGCGGTTCCAGCGAGCCTCAGAGCAATTTGAAGTCTACCCTGAACCTGCTTCAGCACCGCCTTGGGGCACTTGACGTCCTGATCAATAGCCTCGACGCGGGCGTTATCGTTTTCGATATATTTGGGCGGATCCTCCAGATTAATGACATCATGCTTTCACTCCTCAAGAAGGAGAGCCTTGTCCCTTTCGACATGTCCGCGCTCGATGTCATCACGACGTTGAGCGACTTCGATCTCAGTCGGGCTCGCAAGTTGTTACGGCGCGTCATCGTCGAGAGTTTGCCGGTCTCGTTTCCTGTGAAGCTTCGATCCTCGCCGGGCAGTCGTTACCTTTTTCACCTCAAACCGCTCAGGGAAATTTCGAGAAAAGACGAAAGAGGACGCTCCAGGCAGGGGGGGGGCAAGGAGCATTCTCTGCGAGCTGGTGGACACCACATCAATGGCAACTCTCCACGAAATGAAGCACCAACTGACAGGAAGGCTTTGCACGCAACTCCGTAACGACCTCGCCACCATCGATCTGTCGTGGTCATTACTCGGAGCCGGTGCCGTTCCACAGGGCAGTCACAAAGAAATCGCTGAGCTGATCCAGACGAAGGTGCGGCAAACGGTCAGAATGCTAAGTGATTGTCAGCAGTACCTGTCGGTCGAGACAGACGTCGATGATCTCGAGCGTCTTCCTGTTGATCCCAAGGGCCTGCTGACTGCAGCCATCGAGGAGTTGAAGGCCGACCGCACACAAAAAAGCCTATCCTTTCGACTGATGGAGCCCCGCTTCGTTTGTCATGTCTTTGCCTCGGTCACCCGACTCAAGGAGCTCTTCAAGGCGATACTGGCCGTGCTTTGTCAGGACGCGACGGAAGCCAGTACGATCCTGATTCGTGTCACCCAGAATGACGGCGTTGTGGCGTTCGATTTCTCGAACTTGGGCTTTGGGATTCCCAACGAAGTTCTTCAGCAGTACGTCCTTGGCGAGCAAACCGCAGCATCGCCGGAGCTTCAGACCATCCAGGCAGGAGCCAAGTGGGTGCAAGCCTGGGGCGGCATGTTTGAAGCGTACAGCAACGTGGGTCTGGGCATGCACTTCACGATACACCTGGTGATATTTCTATGAGTACGAAGCTCGAACCGGGGAAGAGAACAGTGCTCATTGTCGATGACGATGCGATCTACCGGAAGGTTCTTGCCAAGTGCCTTGAGGCTGCCGGTTATCAGGCACTCGAGGCAGAACATGGCGAGAGCGCGATCGAAATTCTGAGGCAGACATTTCCCGATGTCATCCTGGTGGACATGCTCATGCCAGTCATGGACGGTATGCAACTCCTCCTTTGGCTCAAGGAAAAAGCTCAGCAACCGATTACGACGATCGTCCTTACCTGCCTCGATCGAACCGAGGTCGCTGGCGAGGCTTTCCTGGCCGGAGCCGCGGATGTGCTGACCAAGCCTTTTAGCCTGCCTGCACTTCTCAAGAGACTGTCAACGATCGTGTGATGTAATGTCATTTGTCCTACCCATTTTTCCTGAAGGCAGCCTGTCCGGATCTGTCATCACGACTGTATGGATTGGTATTTTCGTTCTATGCCTTTTTAATCTGAGGTTTGGGTGGACGCTTTCGGGCCTTGTGATCCCTGGCTACATCGTTCCGTTGCTCATGGTGAAGCCACTGGCTGCTCTTGTGGTGTGCGGCGAGGGAGTGATTACATATCTGATTGTCTATTGGTTCACGCGGCTCTGTGTTGCCACCGGCCTGGGCTCGAGCTTCTTCGGGCGGGACAGATTTTTTGCGCTGGTGCTCACCAGTATTGGTGTTCGGGTTCTCCTGGACGGTTACCTTCTCCCATACCTGAGCACCCTCGCAACATCGACCTGGCTAGTCCAGTTTGATCTGGCCAATAACCTGCATAGCTTTGGACTTATTATAGTTTCGCTCATTGCGAATCAGTTCTGGAAGCCAGGACTCTCCCGTGGACTGACTCCCATCATTGTGACTGTGGGCGTCACGTACTTTATCGTCCGTTATCCGCTCATGCACTTCACGAACTTTGCGATCGGTGGCTTCCAGTACATGTACGAGGATATAGCTTCTTCCGTTCTGGCCAGCCCCAAGGCCTACATCATTCTGATAAGCACTGCATTCATCGCTTCCAGACTCAATCTCTACTATTCCTGGGACTTCAACGGGATTCTCATCCCGTCTCTCATCGCGATCCAGTGGTACGAGCCCTTGAAGGTCCTCACCTCTTTCGTGGAAGGCTGGATCATCTTCCTTGCTTGCAGCCAACTACTCAAGCTCAAGTGGTTCAAGGAAACGACGATCGAGGGCGCACGGAAGATCATCCTCTTCTTTAACGTTTCCTTTGCATACAAGATGCTCCTTGGGCACATCTTGGGTCGTATATTCCCCGGGCTTCAGGTGAGCGACTGCTTCGGCTTCGGATACCTGCTGCCAAGTCTGCTCGCGATGAAGATGCACGACAAGGCCATCCCAGTCCGTATCACACGCACCACCCTGCAGGCATCCATTGTGGGAGCTGCCTTTGCTGGTGTCGTTGGGTTCATGCTCACGTTTCTTCCCCAGGGCTGGATCTCCAATCTTGCGACTACTGATGTCGTCCACGGTGAGGAACCTGTCGACAGCCGGCAGACGCTGGTCGAGAAGCTGCGAGAAGATAAGGTGCTGCTCTACGAGCGTCAAAGAAGCCTCGCGGTATTGAAGCCAACACCGAGCCAGCTGGATGCTTTTGGGCTCGGGCTGCACGATATTCGGAAGTATCTCGGTGACAGAGACGCCGGAGTGCTCGAGGAGGCGCGAAAGGCTTTTCGCGCAGCCAAGTATCGCCTTGCCCGCGTGGAGAAGAGATACCTCTACTTGAGCGAGTTGCCGCCCAGGAATGGGTGGGGTATTTTCGTAATCGACCTGGATGCTCCGCAAGGTCTGCTGGTTGAGGTGCCCGCGCCGCTTGACGAATGGGCGACCCTCGAGTCGGGGGCCTTCTTGTTCCGGCTCCTGGGAGCACGGGCACTCGCTGTTGCAAGAGAGGGCGCCCGCTTTGAGGAGGCTGAAGGACCTGTTGCACTGGTCACGCGGCAGACTTTTTTCGATGTCTTTCATCGAATATTTTCTGGTCAAGACGTGCTGCAGGTTCGGGGATACGATGCTGCTCTGGCCCGGAAGCTTTTTGGCAGGGAGCCTGAGCGCGGTAGTCTCGAGGCTCCGGACGTCCCGGCCAGCTTGTGGGTCAAGTCAAGTCTACCCGCAAGCCTTGGACTGAGTCGCGTCAGAAGCTTCTTGAAGGACCTCGTGGTGGAGTGGCGCAGTCCGCCTGTGAAGAACATTCAGCGAGACGCCTCGAGTTCTGGCTTCGCAGAGCTTTTTCTCAGACGTGACGAGCGGAAGCGGTTCCTGGCTCGCTGGTTCCTGGGACACTTTGAACCTGGTCTCCACGAGAAGCCTCAGATCTCGAAGGTCATCGCCCCGGATCGCTCATTGGGCGAATGGCTTCTCGAGAGCAAGGGAGGGATTGCTCCACGCGGCTCAAATCTCTATGTCGTGCCCTCCGGCGAAAGTCTGCTCTTTTTGGATGAGGAGGTCTTGAAGCCACTGGTGAGCCTGCTGAGGGAATCCTCGAAAGGAGAAATGGATTCCAGCGAGCTTGCGACAGAAGTCGACGCGTTACGCGGGCCTTCGCGAGCATTCAACTACGACATCTTCCTCCATCGAGATCCCAGGAGCGACGTCTCGTTTGTGGTTCTTGTTGAAGGAGAGGGAAACGGCGTACAGCAGCACTGGGGCACGTACGTCTTTCGAGTCGGGAGCTCGCAGCCCTTCGCCATCGAGATTCCGCACCCTGAATATGAGCAGAACACGATCGAGTATGGAGTGTCTCTCTTCGAAAAGCTCCACGCCTCAGTTCTTCTCATTGCGGGTAGCCACCCGAAGTGCAACACCGATGGAAGCGCGGATGTGGTGCTGTTTGAAAACAAGGGCTCGCTTTTCAACCTTGTCCATCAAGTGATTCTCAGAGAAGGTAAGGATGACCCCTGGTGCGCCGTGCAGATTCGTGCTCTTGGTTACCGCCCCGGCGCCGGCCTTCCCGAGGCAGACGTGTTGCTTTCCTTCAGCAATGCCAGCTCGGAGGAATCCACGCTCACCGATCTGGGTAACGATCTTGCGAGGGAGATGCGTAAGGACGGCGTCTCGGTGCGTTTCGTGGACGGCAGCCGAACGACATCCGGTTACGAGGTGTTTGGTTCGGCGCAAGCCCTTTTTCTTCCGCACACACGCAACAAGGAGTGCTGTGTAGTGTGGCTTTCCCCGTTTATTCGTTGGGGCTACCGGCAGTACTCGGAAAGCTCTCTCCAGGAATCACAGTTTGTGGCTCTGGGGATCAAGAGCTGGGAAAGTGATCTGTTCTTGGAGCTTTCAGCAAATGTGGCAACCCAGGCTGCGATACCCGAAGGTCTTCAGAGCGCGCTGAGGAGGTATGGAGAGACACAGGACATCAATATTCTTCACTCGATCCTGCGTGCCTGGCCCGATCTGGAGCTCAACAGGGTGACGGAAAAGAGTGTGAAGCGAGCGTTTCTCCTGCTTCGTACCCCACAAGGAACTCTGCCGCTCATCATGAATCTTTCTCCGCAGTTGAAGGGTCGCCAGGAGGCGGAAGTCAGGGATTTCAGACTGTCAGCCCCACCAGGGATCGAAGAACTGAAGCGCTTCGTTGAATCCGGTGCTTCCTTTCTCACGTGGAGGCATGAAACATGAGCGCGCTTCGCTCCACCCTGAGCAGTATCGGGCGAATGGGCCTGGTTGCCCTGGCAGTCTACTCCCTACTCCCGAGCCAGGTGTCCGAGATCCTTGTGGAGAATGGTGTTCAGGCAAAGGCCGCGAAAACTCGATCTTCGACTGGATTTGTCGTAACCGCCAGGGGCTGGACTGAGTTTGCCATCCCGCAGGAGCAGTCGCTTGTAAAGGTGGTCAGCAACGGAAACGTGTCAGAGGGAATCTACTCGATTCAGGACCTCCAGTGTGAGTATGTGCTGCGACTTGAAGTGCTTGACGGAGACCGTGTTGTCCTGAAAACCGAGGAAGCAGTGCTGCGCGCTGCTCCGCTGAGCTATCGCGACGATGTTACTGGAGCGGTCCTGCCCGTGCAGACCTACCTCGGGATTTCACTGTTACCCCTGGGCTCTCGCACCACGATCATCAACCTTGTTGGACTTGAAACAACCGCTCGACGCCTCCGGATCTCCGTCGTCCAGAGCGATCCGCGAGTCAGGGACGTTACCCTGCGTGTTTACGCGAATCAGAAGCCTGCGGCGTACAAGCTCAGGTACCTGTGGCAGCGAATGCCGCTTGAGAAGCGTGAACGGCTCGCTCGTGCCAGCGTTCATGCGATCGACTTCCTCAGCGACCAGGAGAAGCGCAATCTCCTGGAGAACCGTTGGGTTGCAGTTGCGCCAGTGGGTATTGACGGCAAGGAGTTTTTTGAGCGGAAGATCTTCAGCTTGAAGGAACGCCACGATTCCCTTTCAACTGGATCCATTCTTCCCTATGGTCTTTTTGTTGGTCCCGGCACGTTGGGGACGCTCCCGATCCCTGAGGGAGGAGGATGCATCCGTCTCGAGATTCAGCGGCCCCCGGGCACGCCTCCCGCGCCCGTCGTACGCCTCTTGTGGTGGAGGCGCAATGGGCTTGACCCGGTCGAGACCGACCTGGATCTCCACGCAGAGACCTTGAGTTACAGCTTGGACCTCGATGGCGGAATCCTGGTGATTGAATCTTCTGACCCCATAGTCGTTCGTGGTTACGTGGATGGTGGGGTGAACACCACCGAGATCACACCCGAGGCCAAGTGCGCGCAGTTTTTCCGCGTTCGTGGTGGATCACCCATCGAGTTCTCCACCGTGAGCGGAAGCGAAGGCCCGGGCGTGATACGGCTCGACGTGAGGCGTGTGCCCCTTGAAGGAAAGCTCGACGTCGAGCAAGAGATCTCGCTCGCCCATGATTTTCTGGACGAGCAGGGAAAAGTGCTCGGTTCGGGGCGGCTTACTCACAGCGAACCGGATTCGTGGTACGACCGCGTGACCGGGACGAGCAGAGTGGTTCCGGTGAGTGACGCCTCGCGACACTATTTCTCCTTTCCTGCGAGCTGCACCTCGTTCCGCATCTACTCCAGCACCGACATCGCCTGCGTCACCGCCTACACTCGACCCAACGATCTTGTACGCAAGCTAAGGATTCCCGAGGACTACCTCCTCTTTGAGCGCCGCCAGGAGGATTCGAGGACCTGGTTCCCGTTGAGACCCCGCAGGTTCACCGAGTACCTGGCGAATGATTCCGAGGTTCTCGTGAGAACGCAGCCACGGCCTCCGGAGTTGACCGCGGGACCCGAGGCGGAAAGCTCCCACACGGAGGTCCGCACGCCCGACGGAGACGTCAACGCACTCAAGCTGCTCACCCCGGTTGATCCCGTCGGGGCACAACCGTGGCAGGCTTCGCCGGCCTACTTCGTGAAACTCGATTCGAGGGTGCCGAGGGACCTTTACCTTGGGGACGGCAAGGGAGCACCCTTCGTGCGGCCTCGTCTGATTTCACTACTTGAGACCGGCGGCGAGGCCCTGGTCTCGGTTCTCCTCGATGGCCGGCTGCACTTTCAATCAGCCCAGGCAAGTCGGTCGAAGGAGGAGTTATTGCCGCCGGTTTCGGAGGGTTGGCACAAGATTCATGCAGAAGCTCCTTCGGGCACGGGTTTGTACCTCAACTCGATTCTCGTGGAGGCAGAGGAACTGTTCCTCGAGAGAACGGCGCACAGAATCGGACGGGACGGTCTCAAGTACCGAGTACTCAAGGAGACGTCGCGCCGGGAGACACTTGCGCTTCGACTCTACATGCCTTCCGTGCTTCGAGCCGAAGCAGTTGTTAGCCTCTTGCTGCGAGGGGTGAAAAAGACGGAATGCCTATCGACGGACTCCTGGACATATCTCGAAACCGTCTACGAAATCCGCGCACCGGATGCGGGCAATATCCAGGCTATCGCAGCGAATGAAGGGCCGTTCACCGGAGGCTCCTTGTTTCTCTCCTACCTGGGGACAGACCTTGCCCCGGGGTGGTACGAGATCTTCGTGCGTCTCCTGGAGGGTCCACCCTCCTGCCTGAGCGTTCTGCACATCATTCCTGGAAAGAAGGAAGTGCGGGGCGTATCGAGCGAGGCAAGCTTCATCACTGGAGACTCTGAACCATGAACCCACTGTTTCGAATCGCGCAGATAGTTGTCCTGTTTCTGTCCACTTCGGCGTCAGCGGAGACTTTGAGCGAGCTCCTGGCGAAGGGTTCCGGTGGCAAGTATGTCGAGCCTCGAAAGGAAGAGATAGCGATCGCCGAAAAAGTGTTTCATGAGGTGTTTTCGCCCACCAGGAGCCTGCCCAGGATATCGGCCCTCGGAGCCGAAATCGGTTTCGAGGTGCTGTCGGTCCACGGTGCCTCGGAGGAGTTTCTCTTCCTGCGCGAGGTGGACTCTGACAGGAGAGGCCGCGGAATGTACGTTTTCAGGACCCGTCCCACCTCGCAGCTGGTCGTGGAGGCTCCACACGCGAGCGATGATCTCCACACAGGCCTCCTCGCCGAGCTGCTTTTCCGGGAGACTGGAGCGGTGGCGGCCGCGTGGAACACAGTAGGCCGCGATGAGCTCGTGGAGGGTACGAGAGAACAGGCCGACCTGGCGCATCTTCCGGAAAGTGTTTTCGTGGCGTTCACTCGAGCCTTTGCAGCCGCGTATCCCGGGGGCATTCTTCTCCAGCTTCACGGCTTCGCAAGAAGCCAGAGAAAGTCCGAAGCGGGTGCTCGCTCCGACGCGATCTTGAGCAACGGGACAAGGTCGCCTCCTCGGTGGCTCTCAAGCACCGCTGAGCGATTCCAGGCAAAGTATGGTGGCAAGTTCTTGGTCTACCCGAGAGATGTGAAGGAGCTTGGTGCCACCACTAACTCCCAGATGAAGGCTCTCAGAGAGGTGGGGCACACAGGCTTCTTGCATCTTGAGATGTGCCTCGAACTGCGGCAACGGCTGAAAGCGAATGAGGAGACTCGCAGAGTCTTCTGGAGCTGCCTCCCAGACAAACGGCCATGAAGCGATGGGTTGGCACGACTACATTCGCCACGTGGATCTTGGCGGCGTTGCCGGCAACCGCCGGACCGGGGAGCGGCAGATCCGCGTTCCTCGAGTCCGCCAGTGCGCAACTGCGGTGGGAGAATGTCGAGCAGGCGCCTCCATGGGTGGCCGGTGCGCCGCCTCGATACGCGGAGCCCGAAAATCTTCACACCGTGCGCCTGGAGCCCGGGAAGAGTGTCACGATCGTGCTGGGATTGGCCAGAATACTACGCGTGCACCGGCCTGGAGCACGAATGGACGGGGCTGATCTCGCGGCATGGATCTCGGACGGGTCGGGGCTCGAGTTTGCGATGACTCCACTTGCCTCGAGCGACGCGTCCTCGCTCCTGTTCAAGCCGAACCAGCCGAAGACGTTGCTTGTGCGCCTCGTGCGGCCAGCGTCCCGGGAAGGCGCCATGGAGGTGGCCCTCTTTGTGTCGCGCGTGGAGATTCTTGCACGGACTTCAGGATTTCGCGAGCTCCTGGAGCTGCCCGCCATGCTTTCGAGCTTGCAAATTCCTGCAGGGTTCGAGCCTGAGACCTGGTGGAGAAGTCCCGGACACCCGGTGACCCTGCTTGTGAAGGGACCGGCCGAGCTCGCCCTGGAGACCCGGCTAGGCTATCCAACTGGCGAGGCGGAGCAGCTTCAGCAGTACCGGGTACGACTTGGGATCGATGGAAAGCTCGAATCGCATGAGTTTGCCACGGGACCTGATACGCAAGGTGAGTTTTTCCTCGATGGCAACCGTGTGGCGCTGGGCCTCGAGCGAACGCTTATCCTTGGCGTTCCAGAGGGCTCTCACGAGGTGCGGATCGACGGTCCGGAGTCGCTTCTGATGAGGCTCCTCCGGCGGTCCCCCAGAGATTTTCTCCTGGAATCACCCCCGGAGCTTCCGGCCGCCGCGGCGGTCCCCGAGACGCAGGCTTTCGAGCATCTGCGCAGCGATTTTGCGGAGACAAGGCTTCTCGGGGCCATGCGCTTTCACCAGGCCGCCAGTGGACTCGCGCTCCATCCCGACGAGCGTGCGATTGCGCATAACCTTTTTCGTCGCCATACCCAGTGGAGACACCTGCTCCCGGCCGAGATGCGTACATCCGGGCCCCTGATCGCCTCATGGTTCACAACACCTCGCCTTCTTGAGCCTGGCGAGACAAGCCGGGTCCCTTCGATCGCGCCGCAGCACCTCGCTGACGCCCGCAAAGGGTTTTCCCTCGGGCTCTTCGTCGCCGCGCCCGTATGGGGGCAGGAAGGGCACGTGTACCGGTTGCCCGTGCGGCGCTCTCCATCGCTCCTCAGAATCGTCGCCTTGAAGGACAGTGAGGGGCCGGTCCCGCCGGCCGCCGAGTGGATCGTGCAGTTTGACGCCGGAGCCCCCTTCACTCTGCGCGCCACCCGCGGACCAGATCTTCCCCCTGAGGCGTTTCAGGCAAGCCTTGCTGCTGCGGCCCAGATGGTCTCGCCGCGGTCGCTCGAAATTCCGTCGCCCATCGTTTCAGTTGCTACTGCCGAGCTATCACTCCTGCCCGGGGCGCACGAGGTCCGCGTGTGGAGTCTTTCTCGGGATGCAGTCATTCCCCTGGCGATCCAGCATCTCTCTGCCGTTGCGCCTGGATCCACCGAGCTTGAGTACTTGGAGGCTGCCAGGCGATCGCGCACGACAAGCTCACCCGGAAGCAATCTGCTCGCTGAATGGAGGCGGTGGCACCGAGGTGACCCAGCCCTCGGGCCAGAGTGGGCGGAGTTGGCTCGCGAAGCGATCCCATTGTTCCGCATCTTGAGCCAGAGCGCTCATCGGTTCGAGGCAGGATCTGCCCCTCCCGAGCCGATGACTGAGCCCACGCGCAACCTGTCTTGGGCAGGGTCGGCGGGCGAGGGTGTTGCTCAAGCCCAGCGTTTCGTGGACAGGGGCGCATGGCTTTCAGCGCTCGAGGCCTGGAGTGCCGAGATTGCACTTCGAAACCCCGAGACTTACGGTCTCGCCCGGCTAGAGCGCGCGAGGGCGCTGGAGGCTCTGGGCGAGCATTTTCTTGCCGAGAGACAGCTTCGCGGGATATTCCTGTTCGATCGCGAGCCATGGCTTCGACAGGAGGCATGTGACCGCCTCCTTGCGATCTATGCAAGACGCATCGACACGGATTCTCACCTGGGGCTGCTCTCCATGGCTGCACTCGAACGTGCCGAGCCGCGGACGGCTATTGAAATCGCGGAACTGCTCGCTGGCCAGGGGGAGCACGAGTTGGCGCTGCTGCTGGCGAACAGCCTCCCGGAAGAGGACCGTCCCCATGAGCTGATGGCCCGATGCGCGGCCAATAAATCGTGGTGGAGAGTCTTTGATGCGTCAGTAACCCGGATCACTGAACTTCCCAATCGAGAAAAGTGGGCTGGGATTGGAGCCGCGGCACGTGGCCATCCTGCGGAGGCCTTGTGCCACCTCGACGCTGCCGGTCAGGTGGGGGTTGAGCTCGCGCGAAGCCTGCGCGCCTCACTTGCGATCCGAAATGCTCTGGAATCCGTTGGTCTCGAGGCCCAGGGCACCCCGGGGAGCTTCCAATCCAAGGAGGCCGTGCGCGCCTGGGCTGCGTGGCGTGTCTCGTGCCCGGGACCGCATGAGTGGCGCGATGACCCCACGCTGGTCACCGACTCTGCTGGTGGAGCCCTCGTTTACAACCCTGCCCGTGATCTCCTCCAGCAATACCACCGGGCGATTCCTTCGAGGCCCCTCAAGGCGCGGTTCGTGGGACCCGGCGTTCTGCGCATCGAGGCGAGACCGCTCCATCCGGCCGATTCCAGCTCGCCCGTCGATGATTGGATTCTTGCGCGTGAGGTCCGGTCACTCTACCCCATCGCGGTCTGCGGAAACCTACCGGCACGCGGTCTCAAGTTGATCGGAGATGAGGGACGTGTCCCGGGAGCGAAGGTCGTGGAAGAAGTGTCGTTTGGATCGGGGCTCCACGAGATCGAGATCGGATCATCAGGCATGGAGTTCCTGGTGCGTCTTGGAGTCCAGGAGCCTGAGTTGTCGTTTCAGGTTCTGCCGCTCAAGCTGGCAGCTGCAACCTTCTTGACTCCGGATTTGGTGGACCCGGTGTGCTCGGCCCTGGCTGAGGGTCGTCTGGGTGACGTCCTGCGAAGCCTGGACTCAAGCGGTCAAGACGATGCACGTGGGCTGCGCCGTCGCATGACCTTGCTCGTCTATGTCGCGGAAGCCGAGCCTTGCCTGCGTGAGGAGGCGCGTGTCCTTGGGGACGAGCTCCGCGCGGCGCACCTGGATGCGCCAGAATTGCAGCCTCTTTATCTTCGCCTCATGGGCTCGACGCAATGGAAGCGCCTGACTTCGGTTCACAGCTCGGCCGGCATTAGAAAAGTGGATCTGGGCAGCTGGCAGCCCGAGAGCACTGATTTACGCATCCGGAAATGCCTGTTGGCGCCTCTCGAGACGGGTCAAAGGCTGGTGACCGCAAGCGCCGGGCTGCTGATCTCACTCACGAATGAAAAGCCAACGACTCTCCAACTTGACCTTGCCCTGGAGTCGCTCGAGTACCTGCCTCGCTTCCCCTTGACGTTGGTCTATCAGGTCGATGCCCAGGAAGAGACCAAGGTCGAGCTCTCCCCCCAAGCCCCGCTGCCCTATCTTGAGTGGGATGGCCCACGCGTTCCGATCCGCCTGATCCTGCCCGAGGGTGAGCACAGGGTCCGATTGTGGATCGAGAAGCCCATCGTCAACCATTTCGTTCGCGTTCGGGCGACAGAGATCAAGCAAGGTATATCAGGTGACGATGGCCCTGGCGAGGACCTGCCCTCCAAATCGAGCCGTACCTATTTGGTCGCCACTCACGACGAGCCGTTGCGGCTTGTCGTCGAGGGTCCCGCCTCGCTTCAAGTCGACGAGCTGCGCGACGGCATGACCCACACAAGCCACAAGTGGCTTCGTACGGGCTGGCAGGAGGTTCTCCTGGCGCCGCAGGAGGGCCGAGCCGACGCGCTATTGCGCGTCTTTCAACGCGTGGAATCGGAGGGACTTGGAGCTGTCCCTGTCCCCGCTCTTGCCGAGGAGGCAGAGCCGCCGCCGCCGCCGCTACCACCCGGGGCGGGTCCAGTCGAGCCCGGCAAGCTCGTCCTCGAGGACACCTTTGCACTTGGCGGGCAGGAGGACGGAACCCTCTCGCTTGGACTCAGCTCCATCCGTCGCAAGGCGTTCAACGAGGACGGGGGCCTTGGTGATGACACCGAGTCCTACCTTCAGCTCGACCTGGGCCATCACTATCAGAGCGAGCACCTCAGCTCGTACTTTGACACGACAGTATTGACCCGGACGCACTTGAAGGAGGGGCCGCTCATTGGAGCGGAAGAGGACGTCCACGCCCGGCCCGAGTGGCTGCCCTGCGTTCTGCGAGCCACGGGTTCAGTTTATGCACAGTGGCCGGAGGGCTCCAGTCTGACGCCGATGGGTCCCCCCGAGTGGTCCATGAGCCTGCGAGGTGCTCTGAGCCGCCGCTGGCCCATCGGTCTCAAAGCTTACCACGTGCCGTCCCTGTCGATCTTCGGGCGCATCATGAGCCTCAAGAAGTATGGAACTTTTGGTTCCGGGGACCTTGATCAAGATATCTTCACACCCTACAAGGCGGATCACAGAGCTGGTCTCGCGCTGTCGGAGACGCTGGGCTACTTGCCGTGGCGTGACACGGAATGGTGGGCAAGAGCGGCCGTCATGAGCAATGAGAACTTGAGCCCGGGTAATCCAGATTATCTCACGGCCAGTGTGGGGTGGAAGCAGCTGGTGAACGGTTGGGAGCTTGCTGCCACGTACGTGTACTGGAGGTATCTCAATGACTCGGATCGGCAAGGTGTCTTCGAGCGGCATGCCGTCTCTTTTCTTGTCTCACGGGACTTCTGGTGCACGCCTCGAGACCGAATCAGCCTGTCAACCGAGATTCGTCACGACTTCCCGGACGACGTGAACACGGCCTTCTTTTCGCTCACATGGTACTTCTCGAGCGGGCGTGGTTACCGCGACATTTGGCCGGGCGATGAGAGTTTCCTTGAGCTCAAGAAGCAGCAGATCCCTGGTGGTTACAACAACTCGGTCTCGGAGGTGTCGCCATGACGCGGGAAGACGTGATCGAAGTCCTGTCGGTTGGGCTCAATCGCCATGAGCGCAAGCTCAACCAGCGGGTCTTCAAGATAATTCTTCCGGAGTTCTTCGCACGACTCGAGGCGCTCTTGATCGATTGGCGAGAAGAGACCCCGCCTGCGATTCGGAGACAACTCTTCTTGTTCTTGAAGTATCGAGCTGCTGCCCTGGTTGGCACAATCTTTGAGATCAGAAAGAAATACGCCGAGTATACGAAGCGCTATTCCCGTGCCATGACGATGGAGGAGAAGGAGAGACACATTCTTGGTTTCTGTAGTGATCTCGGCGCATCGCCAAGACGGTTGAGAGGTGACAGGAAGGCTTTCGCCCGTTGGTTTGGCCACGATGCGATTACCGAGCGTTACGTCCGTAGACACAATGCGCTCGAGCGAGAATTGAGCTTTGTTCTCGAACGAATCGGAGCGCTAGCGAGCGTGCTGCTTTCAAGCGAGTCCCAGGACAACGATCTCGTGTCGTACTGGCAGAATCTTGATCTCTCGAAGACACTGAAACCATTATTCGCTTACGATGGAGATAGTCGTGTCACCATTGCGGCGTTTCGATGTCTCTCCCGGGCATTGCGGGCGCTCCCTGCGAATCTTCAGGAGAGCAGCGTGGACGACAATACCTTGCAGATTATCTACCGTTGTGCCTTGCATACGCGGCTTGATGTCTGGCTTCAATGCGAAGCGGTTACCCTGCTCGAGAGTCTCTCCACATCGTCTCTCGAGAAGGTGCTCACGCGGCGGTTGAAGAATCCTGCGCCCGATGATGATCTTTTCGTCCGCAGATGCGCGGTGGCGCTCCTTGGAAGGAACCTCAAGAGGCTTCCTTCTCTCGCTCCACTGTTGCCGGTCGTGGCGAAGGACCCCAGCGCTTACGTGCGGCAGGGGTTTGCTGCCATTGTGGAGAAGCTGCCAGCAGAGCTTGCTTCTTCCTGGCTGCGCTACCTTGCGGTGGAGGACCCGGTATCACAAGTCCGTGCCTCCGCGGTCCTTGCAGGCCTTTGCCTTGTGGAGCGGCCCGAGCTTCAGGTGGACGTACTCGCGATCCTACTACAGATCCTGGCAAAGGAGCAGGACTCCTTTGTGCTTCGCGTGGGTTGTCATGTTGCGGTCGAGGGGATGAGAAAGCTTACGGCTGCTGGCGACCCATTCGCGGCGAAGTGGCACCACGCGGTACTGGAGTCGCTTGAGCGACTCCACGTGGAGGCCAAGAGCATTCCGGTGAGACGCTGGGCCGCGTTCGCACGCGAAAGTATCTGGTGCGAATCGAGTCCTGAAGCACGAGCCCTGAAGAGCTCACTCGAGCAGCTAGTCCCCACCCTGAAGGTCGGCGAGCGGAGGAGAATCTCCTCTCGCATCTTGCTCCCCGACGACGATGAAGTTACCGGCCGGGTGCTTGCAGTGTTGTGCCAGAACGACTGGGGCTGTCAGCTGGATTACGGCTTCAGGGGTTGGAGCCTTACTCGGGGCGACGTCTTTGTCTTCAAGCCGTGGCGGTGGCTTCACGAGGTCCGAAACCCATCGCCTGACAAGCGCCAAGCATTTCCCCACACAATCGGGAGACAGTTTCGGGGGGGAGTGTATGCCCCATCGGCGATTCTGGCGGAGCTTGCGGAGACACGTGTGCCAGGCGAGCCGCTGTTCATTTCCGAGGAGGGAGGCTGGAGGCCTTACTTGCCCTTGCTCGATGAGTTTCTTGCTGCCCTTGCGCGAGGCTCCGAGAAGCCGCCAGTCAAGATCTTCACGAGCGAGGGAGTGACCGAGATTGCCTCGTCACCGCTGCTTCGCGACAGGATCAGGGCATTCTGGAAAATCACGACACGCTACCCTGACATGGCAAAGCTCAGGAATTGGAGAAGCCAGCTTCAGGAGAGCCCTGCGACCTATGCACGCGCGATGCAGGACCTGGGATTTGAGATCTGTTTTCGCCCTCACGTTGGTGAAGACGGCCAATCCACGTCGGTGGACCCATCGGTGGCGCGGTTCTTTCCCATGGGCATGCCCCTGCTGCCGCCGGAGCTCTGGACTCGTGCGAGAGAGTATTTTGTCTCTGTCTATGACAACTCACTTTTCGAGCTGGCCCTGTTCCTCGGCGTCGCCGGTGGTTTTTTCCTCGGGCGGCATTGCTACTCAACAGCGACGGTGAAGAAGTGGCGCGATCGCATCCCACTGGTTGTTGGAGGCTGGGGAACTCGAGGCAAGTCGGGTACGGAGCGTCTGAAGGCTGCATTGTTCAACGCTCTCGGCTACGCCGTCGTTTCAAAGACAACCGGGTGCGAGGCGATGTTTCTCTGTGCTCACGCCTTCGGTAAGACCCGCGAGATGTTCCTGTTCAGGTCGTACGACAAGGCGACCATCTGGGAGCAGCGCAATGTCATTCGCATCAGTGACCAACTTGGAGCGGAGGTGTTCCTTTGGGAGTGCATGGCGTTGACACCGTCCTACGTGGAGGTGCTGCAACAGCAATGGGTGCGCGACGATATCTCGACCATCACGAATACCTACCCCGACCACGAGGACTTGCAAGGCCCGGCGGGCATTAACATCCCCGAAGTCATCGGAGTCTTTTGCCCGACGAGGTCGAAGTGCATCACGACCGAGGAGGTGATGCTTCCCGTGCTAACCGAGATCGCAAGGGAGAAAAAGACGCCGCTTCGGTGCGTCAGCTGGCTGGCCCCGGGGCTCATCGCTCCCGACGTTCTCAAGCGCTTTCCTTACGATGAGCACCCGTGCAACGTTGCGCTCGTGTTGGCCCTGGCCGACGAGCTGGGCATCAGTGAGGACTTTGCCTTGAAGGAGCTTGCGGATCGAGTTGTTCCTGACCTCGGCGTGCTGAAGACCTCCCCCGTCGCCACCGTACGTCGCAGGCGCCTACAGTTTTCGAACGGATGCTCGGCCAATGAGCGCCATGGCACCATCTCGAACTGGGTGCGGTGCGGCTTTGATGTGCAAGATCCGGTGAAAGAGCCGGGTGTCTGGATCACAACGGTTGTCAACAACCGTGCCGATCGCGTGCCTCGTTCGCTGGTGTTTGCTCGCATTTTGGTCGAGGACATCTACGCTGACCGCCACTTCCTCATAGGCGGTAATCTCTCCGGGCTCGTTGGATATATCAGGCAATCCTGGGAGGCCTACGCGGCCACCATCAGTCTCTGGCCGAAAGACGCTTCCGAGGAGCCCGTGGCAGTGCTACGCGAGATGGCGCGCCGCTTTCGAGTACCATTCGAGAGGGGCCAGGTGATCGCACGGCTTCGAGCCATGGTCTCCGGGCAGGAAGCAACCTTGGACGTTGAATTCGGCACGGACGGGCTCGCGAGCGATCTCAACCTGCTGCGAGGCAAGCTGAATACCCTGGGACTTGCCGACGTGACCGAGAATATACTGAAATGCCACAAACAGAACCTCGAGAACTTCGAGGCTTTTGAGTCGTTCCGCTTGCGTGTCGAGAGTAGTGCTTCAAGTGACCGCTCGACGCTCGACCAGGAGTTCAGGGCTCTGCTCTTCAAGTGGTTTGAAAAGAAAATTGTGGTCGTGCACGACTATTACATGAGTGGAGACCAGATCATCAACCTTATCGCCGAGGAGACTCCGCCGGGTTATCTGAACCGCATCATGGGTGTTCAAAATATCAAGGGCACCGGGCTTGACTTCGTGTACCGCTGGCAGGCCTGGGACACCTGTTGGCGCTCCTGTGAGCAACTTCAGAGCAAGGACCTGGTGACGGCGGAGAGAGGATTGCGGGCGTTGTCCTCGTTCCACGAGTATGGCATTCTTTGCGAGGAGCACGTCAGAGAGGTGCTTGCCAGGGTGAAACAGTCAGCCGTGGCCCAGAATGAGTCATTCCAGGCGGAATTGTCACTCATATTCTCCAACTTCGACCAGGCGATTCGAGAGCTAGGCGAGAAGCTGAAGGCCGTGCGGAGACAGGCGGGAGGCTTCGAGCGCATGGTGTCCGCCGTCGAGAATTTCTTTGATGCGGGAGATGCTGTGAAGCGCCGCAAGAAGGCGAACCAGATCTATCGAGATTTGGTCGATCAGCGCATCAGCTACGAACGTGCTGCCCTGGAGCTTCAGGGTCTCAACAAGCGCCAGAAAGGCGGCTGGCTCTTGCACAAGATCGCCGATGCCCAGGGCGCCATTGCCCGGCGCGTGGCCGGGCTGCTCGTTCGAGGCGTCAAGTAAACGGCAGCAATTCCTGGCAGCCTGGCTCGACTCAGGAAAGAAATGCGAGGTCGGTCTTCACGGCGAATCATTGCAGCTGCCTTCCTCGAGTCGCGCTGTTGCCTGTCCGCGGACGGTAAAGACGACATCGTCAAAGTCCTGGTCCGAGCTGCGAGACGCCATGGACATATCATCAAAGGCAAAAATCATGAGAGGCCCGGCGGACACAACCGAGGTGCTGGCCCCGATGGCCGTGCGGCCACTCTCGCTCCGGAAGGTCAGGGCCTGGTCAAAGTGTGCCGGGTTGAGACGGCTCATGCTGAAGAGCGGAGCATTCCCCTGACGAGGCCGAGCGAGGTAGTCGGCGCGAGTTCGGTTGGGCAGGACGAAAAATGCAAGCACCGTTCCGGCGTCCACAGTGATGCTCACGCTGGCGGTGCCAGGGGTGATCGACTGGCTGCTGCAATTGAGTGCTCCAACGCTTCCCGTGTTCCACAGGACGATTGCGGACGCCAGGGCTTCCGAAGCGTGGCGCGGCGGGTCGGATGGATTGAGGATGAAATATCCGACGTCGCTCCGATAGCAGGCCTCCTTGTGAATGAGCTCCAGGGTCAACGTGACGTCCGCGCTGAAGGAATCCACTGCGGTGAACGTCTCGACCCCGAGTAGCTCGACCGCATCCTCAAACTCTCCCGCGCCCGAGCCCACGAGCATGTCGTAGAGGTTCGTGTCACCGAGTGAGCCGCCCGTGGGCCGATGGAGGCTCCTCGTTTGGCTGACAGCAAACTCGGCGGCGGTGGCAGTAAAGAGCTCGTTTTGGTTGAGCTGCTCATAAGTGACATCATCGATCACACGGACCACGAGGGTCTTGGTCTCTGTCATCTCCATTTCACCCTGGAGGGCTGTGAGAGTGATCAGAATCGTGTTGCTCACAGTGCCATCCGGCCCCGGCGCTCCCACGATGTCGACCGGACCCGTGGCCACCGCGATGGCCTGCGAGAACGAGCCGTCGGCGTTCAAGGCGGCGGTGACCGGACCTGCGCCTGTCGTCAAGTTTTCAACTGTCACAGAAAGTAAAGAATCCAGTGAGTCGCTGCATAGCGCATCGTCCAGGAGGCGGACGTCAGTAATGCTCTCGTATCGTCCTCCCCCGCAGACTGCGACACAGTGAGGCAGCGTGGTCCGCTTGCGATTTGAATCGGTCGCCGGAATGACGGAATAGGCAAATAGCTGAGCGCCCGTGTCGGCGCCGAGGGCCGCGGCAGCATCAATGGCGCCCCTCCGGTCATCCCGACTCTGGGTGAGGTTCGAATCGGTCAGGTCTCTGGGTACCCCATGCGACGTTGCAATTCCGTCCGAGATGAAGACGACTGCACGAAACGGGGTTGGGGTCTCGGCTGTGTCTTCCTCGTCGGCCACGGCGTTTGCAGCATCCTGTGCGGCAAGATCGACGAAAGCCTGGCGAGCGGCCGAAAAGGCGGCCTCGAAATTCGTGCCGCCGCTCGACGGCCCAACGCTTGTCACCGCGTTCGTCGCGGCGTCGAGATCGTTCGTGAACGCCTGCACCGAGTCGGCCGAGTCGTTGAAATGGATGATCGAGACGCGTGTGGTTTTCTCATCAAGGCCGGCAAGGAAGCAGGTGACCGCTGCCTTCTCGGCCTCGAGGACGGAGTCGACGGCGCCGTCCCCGTCCGTGTCGAAGGCTGGGTCGTCCGTGCTGCCGGAGCGATCGACAACCACGACGATATCCAGGAGGAAGCTCTCCCTGGATCCGAGGGCGGCAAAGCCATCGACGACCACTGCGGGAGTTTCGCAGTCCTGCGCGAGCACAAAGATTTTTTGATCGCGTGGGCTCGTGATCGTGAGATCCGGCTCGAGCCCGCTGCGGACGAGGTCCACGTTGGCCATGGCCCCTTCCGCGACAGTGAGGGACGAAACAAATGGGGCGAACCCGGGCACGAAGACCGCCACCTCGATATCGGCTGCGTCAGCAGCGATGAGCATAGCTCCGTCGCGCACGAGCGAGGATGTGGAGAGATCGCTGTCCTCGATCTTGTACGTGCCGTTTCGACCCGTAACTGCCGTGGCTTCTATGCCGTCGATGGAGACACGCGCGCCAGCAACGGGGTTGCCAGAGGAGTCGCGGACAGTGCCGCGATACAGCCCGGCGGATGGGCTAGATCCAGACGCCCCACCGCCACCTCCCCCGCTACCACATCCGGAGACCAGAGTGACTGCGTAAAGGAACAGAATCAAGGACCCGACCAGCCTGGTTTTCATGGTGGCACCTTTTCCTCCCATTACGGGAATAGGATGCTGCTGGTTATCAGGCAACATCGGTCCTCCGTGAAAAACCCCGGGTTGATGGTTGATGGAGGCGCGAATCCGTATAATGAGGCGGCGGGCGGGAATAGGAAACGGACCCTGGAGCCATGCCCGAGTTCCTGAAAGATCGGGGGAGTCGCGTTGATGGAACGATTCCTGCAGTGGGTGACAGAGAACGCAGGATGGATGGCCTCCCTACACTCAATTGAAGAGAAAAAATACCCCAAATGATTCAAGTCCGATTCGTCGGAGCTGACGGACAATTTCAGAGCGTCCAGACGCAAGCTGTCCGAATTCACGCTAACCTCGAGCGAGCCAGCCACGCACGGGTGAGGAGCGATCTCAAGCTACTCTCTCAGGACCACTTCCGGCGGCGTGGCCTCCTTCGACGGCCACCCGTCGAGGAAATGGAGGCCCTTCTCGAGGGCACGCAGGTGCTTGTCGTGATCAAGTCGAGCCTGTTTCGCGACTTCCTGAGGTCGGCGCCCAGGCTGAAGGCGCTCTGCGAGGAGCGAGGCGTGGTCCTCGTCTCCAATCCGTGTGACGGGCCCGGCGCAGACTCGGGTGATACCGCCGACGTCTTTACCGAGGAGATTGCGGATTACGCGTTTGCGGTTTCGCGTATGCAGGCGGAGGCCATCTCCAGGAGGCGGCGAGCCGAGGAGGTGCTTCTTGTTGCCCACGCTAGCCGTCTCGAGACAGGGAATTGTGTCGAATATCGAGACAAGGTCCGGCAGGTGATCTGGGAGAACGCGATTCATCACAACCCGCACTACGATGCGCGAAAAGTCGGCATGCCGCGTGAGAGATACCAGGAACTTGAAGACATGCTCAAGTCAATACTCAGGGAGCGTGGTGTCGAGCTTGTGTTCATAGAAGCCTGGCGTGAAACGCAGACCTACGCCGAATGGGAGCGTATGTTGCTCGAAAGCGACATCGCGATCGAATGCAAGGCTCTCGGGAGCCAGTACGTCGACTACCAGTCCCAGAAACCGGCCGTCAAGGTGCTCAACTACATGTCGCTTGGCCTGCCCGTTGTTTGCGATTCGCTCCCTGCCTACCGCGAGCTGGGCAAGGACGGCCAGCACCTCCTTTTCGCCAACACGCAGGAGGAGTGGCGCGCGCAGATCCTTCGGCTCCTGGACGACAAGGACCTGCGACGAAGACTTGGCGAAGCGGCGAAGCAGGCGACTGGGCCCTTCAGCATCGACAATATTTGCCGGCGGTACGCGGCCTTCTTCGAGTCGATGGTCCAACGCAAGCTGGCGGGGCGGAAGGCGGCACCGGCTCGAGCATGAGAGTTGCCTCTCTGAAAGCACCATGAACATCTTCGAAGACCTCCTTCGCCGCGAGCAGCGGCTTGGACGACCTCTCAACGTCGCTGTCATAGGCGCCGGATTTCTCGGCGGCGGGCTCATCCATCAATTGGCCAGGATCCGAGGGATGCGCGCGGCCCTGGTTTCGAACCGCACGTCCGGCAAGGCGGTCCAGGCCCTTGTCGCCTCCGGTGTGGAGCGGTCCCGAATCGTGATGACGGACGATGTTGGCAAGGCCACGCAAGCTATTTCCGACGGCTTCCGTGTGGTCACGCAGGAGCCGTTGCTCTTCGCGTCAGTGCCCCAGGTCGATGTCGTGATGGAGGCCACCGGCACAATGCACATTGGTACGGAGGTCGCGCTTGGAGGAATCGAAGCGCGGAAGCATGTTGTCGAGGCCAACCCGGAGGTGCAGGTCACGGTTGGCGCCTACCTGAAACGGAAGGCTGATGAGAAGGGAGTCATCTACAGCGACATCGACGGCGACCAGCCTGGCATCATCCTGAACCTCTACC
Source organism: Planctomycetia bacterium (assembly GCA_005772855.1). Classification (GTDB taxonomy): domain Bacteria; phylum Planctomycetota; class UBA8108; order UBA8108; family SXIK01; genus SXIK01. The sequence goes on from SXIK01000174.1 coordinate 28,233, forward strand.
ACTACTGTCGGGGCCTGGGACTCGAGCCGATGGTGGCCGGCAATTGCAAGGGCGTGATGAAACGCTACGCAACGCCGGAGACCCAGGAGGGCTTTGCTCGTAACGCCGGGATCAGCCCCTGGATTGCCACCGCTGCCGCCGACGGCACGAAACTGAACCTGGAGATGGCACTCGTCGCCAATGCGACGGGCATGGGGATTCACCGGGCCGGCATGGCCGGCGTCGAGACTGGCCTGGAGTCGCTGCTCGAGAGCTTCAAGCGCGCTGGCCTTCTCGATGGGGGGCCCATCGTTGATTACACACTGGGGATTCCCTCTGGCGTTTTCGTGATCGCCCGCTCGCACGATCCACACCTTGCCCGTGAGTTCCGCTACCTCAAGATGGGTGACGGTCCTGACTATCTTTTTTACAGGCCTTACGTGCTCTGCGCGTTCGAGGCGCCCCTCACGGCGGCCGAGGCCGTGCTTTACGGAACCGCCACGGCGACCCCGAAGGGGAATCCTGTAACTGACGTTGCCACCCATGCCAAGCGCGACTTGCGCGCAGGAGAACCGCTCGAGGGTATTGGTGGCGCCAAGCACTACGGGTTGATCCTCGAGACTGAAGAGCTCAAACGGGAACGGGCCTTGCCTGTAGGTCTGGCTGAATACGCCACTTTGACCCGGGACGTGAAGAAGGACAGGCTGATCCGGCACGAGGACGTGGTCCTCGATGAGCGACCCATCGCGGTGCGGATCAGGAGTGACTTGGACCGCGAAGCGAGGAAGGCAACATGAGCTTGAATCCCGACATTCCCGTTGTGATCCTTTGCGGAGGCAAGGGCACTCGTCTTGGCGAGCTCGGAAAGGTTCGACCGAAGCCTCTCGTGCCGATCGGCGGCATGCCCGTTTTGTGGCACATCATGAAAAGCTATGCCCACTGGGGTCACAAGCGTTTTGTTCTTTGCCTCGGATACAAGGGCGAGCTGATCGAGGAGTTTTTCACACGAGGGACGGTGAGCGGGCAACGGGCAGCAGCTCAACCTCCCACTGAGCCTGGCTGGAAGATTACCTTCGCTGACACCGGCGCCGAGACTGGAACTTCGGGTCGCGTGCTTGGAATTCAACCTTTTGTTGCGAACGATGACCGCTTCTTCCTCACTTACGGCGACGGCGTCTCCTCGGTCGATCTGGAGCAGCTCCTCGATTATCACCTTTGCATGAAGAAGCTTGTGACCGTTACTGGAGTTCACCCCGAGACGACTTTCGGGGTCATTCGCGAGGAAGGTGGAGTCGTGACGGCCTTCGCCGAAAAGCCCCGGCTGAACGTGATCATCAATGGTGGCTTCTTTGTCATGGAGCAGAAAGTCTTTGAGTACCTCGACAGTGACGGACCTCTCGAGGAGCGGCCCCTTGGGCGCTTGACGGCGGAGAGGCAGCTCGCGGTTTACCACCACGAGGGCTTTTGGCAGTGCATGGACAACCAGAAAGAAGTGGAGAGGCTCGGCGGCATGTGGGAGCGCAATGAGCGTCCATGGGCCGTTTGGCAGACTCTCAAGGTCTGAAGCGGAAAAGAAGGAACCTCGATGAAAACTGCAACGAAGGAAGAGCACTTGGTGGAAGCAACCCACTCAAACTGCTTGAAGACAATCACGGCGTGTAGAGCGTGCGAAAGCTCGCGTCTTCACAAGATCCTCGTCCTTGGTCCCCAGCCCCTCGCGAACAGCTTTCTCACGGAGGAGACGGTGTCACGGGGTGACGAGCAGTTCTTTCCGCTGGACGTCTACGCGTGTGAGGACTGCGGCCTCTTGCAGCTCATCCACGTCGTCTCGCCCGAGGTGCTCTTTCGGGACTATATCTACGTCTCCACGACGTCGGACACGCTCCAGAAGCACTTCGCGTCGTATGCCCAGGCCATCAAGGATCGCTACTCGCTCGACTCGAAGTCGTTGATTGTCGAGATTGCCAGTAATGACGGTCTCCTCATGAAGAAATTTCGCGATGTTGGAGTGAGAGGGGTTGGAGTTGAGCCGGCGGTCAATATCGCACAGATGGCACGCGAGGCTGGCCTCGAGGTCGTCAATGAGTTCTTCAACGAAGAAACCGCTCGCCAGTGCCTCAAGACCTATGGAGCGGCCGACGTGATCCTGGGGAACAACGTCCTGGCGCATGTGGACGGTCTTGCGAGCTTTCTCAGGGGAATCGAGCTCCTCCTCAAGCCCCGGGGGGGCGTGTCGATCGAGGTCCCTTACGTGCGCGACTTGATCGAGCACAACGAGTATGACACGGTCTATCACGAGCACCTCTCGTATTTCTCCATCCAGGTCCTGGTCAAACTGTTCGCGCGTTTTGGCCTCACCGTTTACGACGTCGAGCGAGTCGCGATTCACGGTGGAACCATTCGCGTGCACGCCGCGAGAAAATCGGCTCTTTACGACCCGACCCCCCGGCTCAAGCAGCTCGTTGCCGAGGAGGAGGCCCTGGGCCTCAACAGGCTTTCGAGCCAGAAGGGTTTCGCGCAAAAGGTCCACGAGACTCGAGAAGCGATCGTCGGGCTCCTGCGGAAGCTCCGGTCGGAAGGCAAGCGGATCGCCGGTTACGGTGCTCCAGCCAAGGGCAATACGCAGCTCAACTACTGCAAGATTGGCAGGGAACTCGTAGATTACACGGTTGACAAGAGCCCGCTAAAACAAGGCAAGTTCACGCCCGGAATGCACATCCCTGTCTTTCCGCCGGAAAAGCTCCTCGAGGATCAACCCGACTACGTACTCATCATTGCCTGGAACTTTGCGGAGGAGATCATGCGTCAGCAACGCGTCTACCACGACCGGGGTGGCAAGTTCATCGTGCCGATCCCGGAGCCGCGGATTCTCTGAAAGCTCGCTCAGCTCGAGTCTGGTATTGCTGTCCTCCTGACCGATTCACACCCCCTACTGACTTCCAGGCGCAAGAAAACCACCATGATTCATGGCATTCAACTGACCCCTCTCAAGAAGGTCTGCGACGAGCGCGGCCGCGTAATGCACCTCCTGCGAAATGACTGGCCGGCCTTCAAGGGCTTCGGAGAAGTCTATTTCTCCGTCGTCAACCCCGGAGTGGTGAAGGGTTGGCACTTGCACAAGGAAATTACCCTGAACTACACAGCCGTCACCGGCATGATCAAGTGTGTTCTCTATGACGAGCGGGAAGACTCACCGACGCGCGGCGAGGTGAATGAACTATTCCTGGGCGAGCATAACTATCAGCTCGTCACGATTCCTCCGGGGATTTGGAACGGCGTCAAGGGCGTCAGCGCCACGGAGTCGACCATCGCGATCGTCCTCAACCAGCCTTACAATCCAGGCGAGGTTGTGCGTGTCGATCCTTTCAAGAATCATATCCCGTACGATTGGGCGCTCAAGCACGGCTGATCTGCAACCCTGTCCGACCTGCACTTGGAGAAAGAGACCTACCCCATGCGCGTACTTGTCACCGGCCACCTTGGATACATTGGACCCCACCTCGTCGAGCTCCTTCTCAAGGAGGGGCATGAAGTCACGGGAGTTGACCTCAACCTCTTTGAGGACAGCCAGATCTACCCCCACGTCCTTCCGCAGAGGAACCTGATCAAGGACGTCTTTGACCTTCGATCGGATGACTTCAAAGGCCAGGATGCCGTCATGCACCTGGCGGCGATATCGAACGACGCGATGGGCGTGCTCAACCCCGAGCTGACCTGGCGTGTCAACTACGAGGGCACGATCCACGTGGCGGAGTGTGCGAAAAAAGCGGGTGTTCCACGGTTTCTCCAGTCGAGCTCCTGCAGCGTCTATGGCAAGACGGATGACAAGCCGATCAACGAGAACGGTCAGACGGCCCCCGTCTCCGTGTATGCTGAGACCAAGGTAAAGGTCGAGTCGGCCTTGAGCGAGCTGGCCTGCGATGGCTTCTCGCCATGTTACCTGCGCAACGCGACAGCCTATGGCACCTCGCCACGCCTCCGTCTCGACCTCGTGCTCAATCACCTCATGGCGTCGGCTTACAGCACGGGCGTCATCAAGGTACTCACGGATGGCACCCCGTGGAGGCCGCTCATCCACTGCCACGACATCGCTCGTGCCTTCGTTTACTTCCTCAAGGCCCCGCTCGAAAAGATCCACGACGAGCCCTTCAACATCGGCGGAAGGAAAGAGACCTACCAGGTCCGCGACGTGGCGCATCTTGTGAAGAAGCTCATGCCCCACTGCGATCTGAGCCTTGCGGAAGGCGCGACCTCCGATCCTCGCGACTACAAGGTTGATTTCTCCAAGCTCAACACGACATTTCCAGACTTTGAGTTGGCGTACGATCTTGAGAAGGGCGCGAGAGAGCTTTACGATCATTTTTACCGTTTCAAAATGCCGACAAATTGCCTGACGGGTGACTGTTTCATTCGCTTGAAGACGTTGAGGCGGAAACTCGGGCTCGGTCAGGTTCCGGAATACTTTCACATCGCCGAGAAGCCATTCGAGCCCGTGGCACGCGCTTGAGGCTTCCTTCACTTGGCCCCTGGAACTTGGTTTGAGCGATGTCCCGTGACTTTGATATAGCCGTCGTTGGAGGCGGTATCGTGGGTCTTGCAACCGCGTACCGTCTCCTCCAAGCGCATCCCGACCTGCGCCTGGTCCTTGTCGAGAAGGAGGAGCGATTTGGCGCTCACCAGACAAGCCACAACTCCGGCGTCATTCACTCCGGCCTCTACTACAAGCCAGGCTCCGCCAAGGCTCGCACGTGCGTGGGCGGCGGTGAGCTGATGAAGCAGTTTTGCCGCGAGCAAGGAATCCGCTTTGAGATCTGCGGGAAGATTGTCGTGGCGACGGAAGAACGGGAAATCCCCGCCCTGGAGGAGCTGCATCGCCGTGGCACGGCGAACGGCGTTCCGGACCTCGCCGTTATCGGTCCCGAGCGCATCCGTGAGATTGAGCCGCACGCGACGACGGGTCTCCGAGCCCTCCACGTGCCCCATGCCGGGATTATCGCGTACGCTGAGGTCGCCGTGAAGCTTGGCGAGCTCATCGCGAAAGCTGGAGGCGAGCTGCGACTTGGCACGCGTCTTCTTGGAATTCGAGAGACGCAGGGCGGGCTCGTGCTCGAGACCACGAAGGGAGTCGTGCACGCGAAGAACCTCGTGAGCTGCGCGGGTCTTCACTCCGACCGTGTTGCCCGCATGGAGGGGGGCGATCCGGGAGCAAAGATCATTCCCTTCCGGGGCGAATACTATGATCTCGTGCCGGAACGCTGCTCGCTCGTCAAGGGTCTCATCTACCCCGTTCCCGACGCACGATTCCCGTTCCTGGGCGTCCACTTCACTCGCACCGTGCATGGGGGAGTTGAGGCTGGCCCCAACGCGGTTCTCGCGTTCCGACGAGAGGGCTACAAGAAACACCAGATTAGCTTGCGCGATCTGGCCGAAGTGCTCACCTATCCCGGCTTCTGGAAGCTCGCCGCGAAGTTCTGGCGAACTGGTTTCGATGAGATGGTTCGGTCGTTCTCGAAGCGAGCTTTCGTTGCCGCTCTTCAGAAGCTTGTGCCAGACCTCAGAGAAGCCGATGTCGAGCCCGCCGGCTCCGGGGTGCGGGCGCAGGCGCTCGCACGCTCGGGCGCGATGGTCGATGATTTTCTGATCGTTGAGCGTCCCCGCGCTCTCCATGTGTGCAATGCTCCATCGCCCGCTGCCACTGCCTCCCTCGCGATCGGAGGCGAGATTCTGCGCATCGCCGAGGAGAAATTTGACCTTGGGGTACGAGCGAGAGTGTAGGTTTCGATCGGCTCCGGAGCTGTCCCTGTTGCCTCGTGCGGGGGCGACGCGCGCAGTGCACCCTACCCAGCTGGCAAGCCGCTTCAGGAGTTGATGACGAGATCACCACGAACGTCATGGGCACGCTCGCCGGGCGTGGATCGTGGTCAGACGGAGCAGCTATGCGGAGCTTCTCGGCCCCTGGGCATTCGACCGAGAACTATCCCGCAGCCTTTGCGGACAAACTGGCGGGCTCGCCGTCGTTTTGGCAGAGCAGGATTCTGCCCCTTGGCCTGCCTTGATTAGTAAAGTGCTGTGGCACATGTGTTTAAATTCTGAAAGCTCGGCTTGGCACGGGTATTGCTTTTTATCTTGTTAAACACTTCTCGAGAAGTAGTGGTGATGCGGAAAAGGCATTTCTGACACGGGAGGATTGAAATGTTAAATGTAGACAATGGATCGTTTGCGTTGGGGCGGCTTCGAGGGGAAGTGGATCGTCTTTTCTCGGATCTTTTCCAGCCGATGCAATCCACGGCAAGCAGTGGCTGGCAGGAGAGTAGAGGGCCTTTTTTCAACGTGTGGGAGGATGCGAGCTGTTTCTATCTGGAGGCGGAATTGCCAGGCTACAGGCTCGAGGACCTCGAGATCCTCGTGATCAAGAATGAGCTGAGTTTGAAGGGCAAGCGCATGGACTCGGCAAAAGATGGCACGATTTTTCATCGCAGAGAGCGAAGCGCGGGCGCCATCGGTCGGACCATTCGATTGCCGGCCGAAGTGGAGGCAGGCAAGGTGGAGGCTTCTCTGCGAAACGGAGTGCTCTCGGTCAAACTTCCGAAGGCCGCAGAGGCCAAGCCCCGCAAGATTCCAGTGCTCAGTAAGTAATAGGCAACGGATTCAGTAGGAGAGCAACGACATGACAACACAAACTGTAGTTAAGCCAACCCAGACAGCACCCACGAATGTTGAACGTACCCGCAATGGACGAACCTATTTGCCCGCTGTCGACATCCATGAGACCGAAGAAGAGTTGGTGTTGCTTGCGGATTTTCCCGGCGTGAAGGGAGAGGATATCAACATCCAGTTCGAGCAAGGCGAGCTAACGATCACAGGCAAAGTCGTGGAGCGCCAGCCAGAAAGCGCGTCGTACGTGCTTCAGGAGTATGGCATCGGTGACTTTGTTCGATCATTCAAGATCAGCGAGATAATCGACTCGAGCCGTATCTCGGCGGAGCACAACAATGGCGTGCTCATGGTCCACTTGCCAAAGGTGGAAGCTGCCAAGCCGCGCAAGATTACGGTCAATTCCAAGTGATATCGCATCAAGAATGGAGGTGTAGCCAATGAAACTTGCGCTCAGAAACAAGGCAAAAGCAGGAAACTCCAGCTCTCCCGTCCCGGAGGTGTTTTCGAAGCTCCAGACGGAGATGGATCACATTTTTGACCGCTTCTTCCAGGGCGAGTGGAACGCTCCGATGAACTTATTCGGCGCGAAGGGCGCGTGGGGTCCTTCGGTGGATGTCATTGACGGCGTGAAGGAAGTCATCGTCAAGGCCGATCTTCCCGGGGTCGAGCCGAAGGATTTTGACATTTCGCTCTCGGGCAACTTGCTGACGATCTCCGGCGAGAAGAAGGAGTTTCACGAGGAGAAGGGGAAAGACTTCTTCTGCTCGGAGCGACACATGGGAGCGTTCCGGCGATGCGTGGAGCTGCCCACGAGAGTCAACTCCGAAAAAGTGATGGCTGACTACAAGGATGGAGTCCTCACCGTTCGACTCGAGAAGGTAGAGAGCGAGAAGGCAAAGAAGATCACGGTTCGTTGACGGGAGCTCGCCGGTCACTCCGGCGACTCTGAACACCCGCGGGCAAGGCTGGCTGTTGAGCCGGTCTTGCTCGCTGCTATTGCTGGCGGGCTCACTCGCTGCAGTTCCGCCTCCGCTCTCTCTTTCCGGGGCTTCGCCGGGGAATCCGTTGGACACATCCGGGTCTTCACGGCAGTTTCGGGTGCGCCCTCAGGAGCTCTTCCTCGAGCAAGGAGAGATAGTGCAGGAGGGCAAAGTCATTTGCCCTTGGGTGCGTTGGGTCGAAATTCTCGCTCCAACCGTCCTCCTGAATGTCAAGCTCGGTGCCGAGAACGAGTCGCATGTCGTTCACGAAGCCGAGCCAGAGTTCGAACTCCTCGGGCTTCACTGTGAGCTCCACGGCGTCGGTTCCCCGGACGAGCACGGCCTTTCTGTTCTGCAGCGTGTCCTCGAAGAGCTTTACGCTGTCGAGCTTTCTTCTCAGGAGCTCGTCTCCGAGAAGCCGACGGTACTCCTCCTCTTCAGCGGCGTCCTTGTAAACCCTGGGGAAAAGCCGGGCCGTCACCTGCTTCGATACGTCGGGACGCGTCAGCAGATCGCGCAGCTTTCGAGGCAGGTCCTGGAGGGCTTCGGCGGAGTCGGTATCCAACACCACCGAGTAGCTTCTGTTGAACTTGCGTCGGATCTTGAGGATCAACCCGTCTGCTTCTCCATCGTGGCTTGTAAGCCGAAGCCGTGAAGGCGGCCGACAAAGTACTCTGCCTTCTCGCGCTCCACGGTTGCCACGATGGACCGACCCTGCCCGTGGACCTCAAGCATGTGCTTCGTCGCCACTGCGAGTGAGTAGCCAAAGAGCTTCTGGAACACGAACGTCACATAGGACATGAGGTTGATGGGGTCATTCCAGACGATCACGTTCCAGAGACGGTCATGCTCTGTTCGCGTCTCCTCAACAGTCTCGGGTCTCTCAAGGGTCTTCGTCGACTGGCTCACAGGCGGACTTCGACACGCTCGTTCAATTGGATGGTCGCTTGCCTCGGCCCATTCAAGGAGGGCCACCGGAGTAGGATAACCCCTGTCTTCGAGTCCTGCGAGCACGTTGGGTTGCTGCCGATGAGCCTGGACGCCGCTGTTGGCGACGGCTCCAGCACCTCAATGAAAGTTACAAAGAGCGCCTCGGGACCGCGCTCCTTGAAGATTGCGACCGGCGCCGGAACGAGCGTGCGATGGCCGTCGGCGACCCAGCCTTGCAGCGGATCCTTGGCCCCGCGGACCACGCGAGCAGTGCCGCGCCCTCCGGCGAGCTGCTCGATGAGAAGGAGCGGATGGCTGTCTCTTGCCAGGCCCACGTCCACCAGGATGCTGCTCTGGCTTTGCCCCGTTGTCGCGGAGCAATTCGGCTCGAAGTGAAAGAGCTGCTCGAAGTCGTGCACCGCTGCTGTCGCGGGCACCGGCTCGCCCGGTTTCAGCCCCTTCGGCCGAAGTTCGTCGATCACAAAGACTGTTCCTGGTCGGTAGTAAAAGAGGGTGCGACGATGCGTCACGTTCGAGTAGTTGGAATGCGAGGCCTGGACAAGCGCCCAACCTTCCCCCTCGCGGCAAGCGTCGATGCTCGCGGTCCAGCCCGTGAAACCCTTGCCATCGACAAGGACCGAGTTGTGAGCGCTCGTTCCGGTCACGTACTCCCGCTCGGGGTCGCCATACTGGTTCGAGTGGAAGCCGGCGTCCGTGAGAAGCTCGTGCCCTCGGGCGTGGAGAGTGAAGCTCAAGTCGTCGAATTGCTTGTGAACGCGTCCCTCGTTTGCCGCTGCTGTGAAGAAGAGGTAGAAGGACTGTGAGAATTCGGGTGCAGGTTTCCAGGAATCGCGAAAGATCGCGTAGCCCTCAGTCTCGTAGAAGATTGTGGCTGCGCCTGCCTCGCCCTCACGGCCCTCGGTGAGGGCAAAGCGAAGTACGGGATCTGTCAGGAGAAACTTCGAGAGGGTACGGTGTTCCGGAGTGAGGGGAGGCTCCCGAGGGGTGTCCCCAATCAAGGGGAGTGTCCGGTCTGGCTTGAGTAGGTTGGCGGTGTAGCGAGCCATCTTGCTGAGGGTGGGGTCAAGGTTCAGCTCGGTCTGCGACACGCCCATCCGCCGGGCAAACTCCTGGGCGTCCGAGAGTATTTCCAGCGTGAAGACATGGTAGTAGGGCGTGTGCTCGAGCTGAATACCCAAGGGCGAGATGATCGCCTCAGTCTGAGCTTCAAGCCGTCGAGCTGCCGTCTTTCGCCATTCACTGGATTTTCTGAATTCGGGGAACGCCATGGCGATGGCGAGCAAGGCAAAATCTTGCTCCATGCCGTGGTTGTGTCCCTCGTTGTAGAACCTGGGATCGGCTAGTCGTTCGGCATGTAAGAGGATGCTCTCCAGAATCTTGCGTGCGCTCTTCGGTGCGGCGATCGGCGACTTGACCCATGTCTCCCAGAAGGGCAGCCAACCACGCACGCGAAGTGCCATGACGTGATCATGCCAACTGAAGGCGCTTGGCTCATGGTATCTGTAGAGTTGGTTGTCGTCGATCCAGTCGAGTACGAGCTCTTCCGCCTTCTTGATGAACGTGGTGTTCCCGTTTCTTGAGTACTGCGAGGCCAGTGCTGGCACAGCGGGCAGGGTGTGGAGGCCCCATTGCCATGTGCGGTCGCCGAGCGGGTTTTCGTCCCAGCGGAGGTTGTCGGTCAGCTCGACCGGTTTGAACTCGAGAATCTTGTATGTTGACACGAGCACGAGCGCGCTCGTTTCGATCTCGGTGGTTGGGTCAACGGGGGGAAGGGTATTCAGGTCAAGGCGTCGACGAGCGCGGAAATAGGAAAGCGCTGTCGCCTCCGCGGCCTCGATATCGCCCTGAGCCAGGGAGTTCTTCACTTCTCTCAGCGCCGGCTGTTCGAGGTCGAGGGCGGCCCAGAGCTCCGGAGTTCGGCTCAAGTACTGCCGATAAAGCCACCCTCCGACGCCGGCCGAAGTGGCGACCGGTGTCAGGATGAGGGCTGCCAGGACGACCTTGATTCTGCCTGCGGGCCTCATCGCGACGGCTGCGAAGCTTGCCATGGCGGCGGCTCCGGCTGAAACCAGCAATGCCTGGCGTGACCCCACGCGCCCGGGCCAAAATACGAGCAAGAGCGTGGACGTCATGAGGACTGACGCAATCCAGCCAGCAGCGATCAGCGCTCGATAGGCTCCCGGGCGTCTGGCGGTATCTACATCAGAAGTCTCCACGTGCTTCCTTTCGTTTTCCGTTGTCCGGATCGGCCGAACGCTCCACCAGGGGGCCAGCCTCGAGTCGACTCGTGTCGCCATGCGGCCTTTGTTCTTCGAGCCGTTCCATCAATGCAGCAGGGGTTTCAGGATCAAGTTGGGGAGCCAATTATTCCCAGAAAGTAAATAGTTCGGCGCGATTCCGAGTGTTCAGCATTCGCCTCGGAGTTTTCCGCGACGGCACGAAGCGAAGGCCGACCGCGATCCTGGAAGGATCGCAGAGGACACGCGACAAAGCCAGCGCGGAGGAGAACCGGCGAGGGCGCCACTCCGAATCGTGCCGGGCCATGTAGTCCTGAGTCTCCAACAACTTCGCCATGAAGCACGTGGCGCAACTCTTGACCTGTCTTGAGCAAGATTCCACCACCTTGGTAACGCTCGAAGGACTGTGGGCTTCACCCGCCGCGCAGGGCGATTTCAAGGTACTTGACAAGACGTTGGGTTTCCGCTGCGGCCAGGAGCGCTTCCTCACGGGTGACAGCTCGAAAAAACAGGGTATCGCCGGGTGCCATTTGGCCGAAGCGGTCAAGATCGGCGAAGATGACGGTCGCAATTTTCGCGTAACCGCCGGTGACCTGGCCGTCACGAAGCAAGATGATGGGCTGGCCGTTCCCCGGCACCTGGACCGCTCCCAGGGGGGTGGGGTCGCTGATAATGTCAGGCCCGAGGGCGAAGGTGATGGCAGGCCCCTCCGTGCGATAGCCTTGCCTGTCTGAGTTTGGACTCACGCGGTACGTCGAATTCAGGAACGTTTCGTGACCGGCCGGCGTGAAGGACTTCGTTTGCGGTCCTAGCAGAACTCGCACGCCATGCTCCTGACTCCTCGAAGGCCGCAGCTTTGGCGGCAAGCTCCGACGAAACGATGCCCCTGTGAGTGGAGGGGTCCCCAGTGGCAGCGTATCCTTGCTGCGCAGTGACGATCCTATCCGCCCCCTTGCGAAGGTCGATCGCGACCCCAGAAGCTCGGGAACGACAATTCCCCCCTGGAACGCAAGATAGGCCCGGCAGCCGGCGGCTCGCCGTTTGAAGGTCAAGCGATCGTGCGGCTGAATGCGGAACGAAGTCCACATCGGGGCGGGTCTCCCGTTCAACTCCGCACCGAGGTCGCCCCCGGTGATGGCGATGACCACCGGCACGAGCGCCTCGAGACTCAGTCCCTGCAGCAAAGTCTCAAGCCCGGCCGCCCCCGGTGGGTTTCCCACCAGCAAGTTGGCTGTTTGCAATGCAAATTGGTCCATCGCGCCGGAGCTCGGAATGCCGTAACGACGCAAGCCTACGCGGCCTAGATCCTGTACGGTGGTCTGCGAGCCGGGATCAAGAATGCGAAGCGCCATGACCGAGGCATTCTCCCACGAAGCGACCTTTCCATCCCAGGGCCTCCTCTTCCGAGACAGCCGGGCACTCGACGAAGTCTCCGGGCCGAATTGGCGTGGGTGGAAACTGGTGGGGGTCATAAAGGCCCACAAACGTCTGGCCCAGGAAATGAAATCCGGAGGGTTGGTCGATGGGCAACACCACGGCCTGCGCATTCGCCATGCCCACCGATCCTGCTGGCAGAAACGTACGCGGCGTTGTCAGCCGGGGCAATTGCAGACGCAGTGGGACTCCGCCCATGTAAGGTAGGCAACAGAGAAAACCCAGAAAATAGACCGGATACCGCTGAGACGAGAAGAGCTCAATGACTTCCGCGCACGTCTGCCCCGTTGTTTGAGCGATGTGCTCCAAGTCGGGACCGTGCCGACCGCCGTAGACGGTCGGAATTCTGAACAGACGCGAATCCGGCAGAGAGAACTCGTTCAAGTGCTCGAGGCGCTCCTCGATGGCTGCCTGGATCTCTGCCAGTGAAATCTGCTCGGGATGAAACGAGACCATCAAGGACCGGTACGCGGGCACGACTTCAATCATCCCGGGTAACGGCTGTTGCTCCAGGGCGGAGGCGAGTTGTCGTACCTTGCGATGGACTTTGAGACTGATCTGCGGTTCGTACTCAACGAGGACGCCTGCTTCGCCAATGGGTTGCAACCGGGGATAAACTTCAGGCACGCAAGCCGCTCCAATATCCTCTTCAGAAATCGTTGTCGAGATTGCAGGGTGACGTGTGGGCGCCGCCGTTCCTGCAAGTATTGAAACCCACGGGGACATTATTTTACCAACTCCGAGAGCGGCTTGACCTCCACCCCCTGTTCGGCACAGATGCTGCGGACCAGTTGGACAATTTCCAGTGCTCCGCGCGTGTCGCCGTGAACGCAGATCGAATCGAACTCCACGGGGATTGTCTGGCCTTCGATCGTCGTGACGCAACCGGTGCGCAACGCCTGAAGCAGGCGCTCGCGAATCTGCGCCATATCCTCAAGGACAGCCCCCGCCGTCTTGCGAGAGACCAACCTCCGGTCGGGGTGATAGGCTCGGTCGGCGTAAAACTCGACGGCGACGCGCAGGCCCGAGTCGCGGCCGGCCTCGGCCACCTTTCCGGCCGGGGCGAGCCAGATCAGATTCTTCCCGGCGGCGCGCGTCGCCATGCACATCGCATGGGTCAGGGCAGCATCCTCCAGGGCCATCTCGAACAACGCGCCGTGAAGCTTGACGTGCTGCAGTCGTTGCCCAGTCGCCTCCACGAAGGCTTTCAGCGCCCCGATCTGGTACAAGAAAAAGTCGTAAATTTCATCGGGAGTCATGGCCATCTTGCGGCGGCCAAACCCCAGCAGGTCGGGCAAACCCGGATGTGCCCCGATACGCACCCCACTAGCATTCGCCAGGGCGACTGTCCGGCGCATCACATGAGGATCCCCGGCGTGGAAGCCGCAGGAGACATTGACCGAACTGATCCGGCCGATGACCTCTTCGTCCAGCCCAAGCTTGTAGCAGCCGAAGCTCTCTCCGAGATCACAGCTCACATCGACAGTGGTACGGTTCACGATCCCCTCACACTTGGCTCAAAACGGCCAGGACAACCGGGAAGTTGTGAAGTTGGTTGGCGGTGTAGCCATGGCAAACGAAAACTTGAAGGCGCTCCGCATGTCCACCCCACAAGCCGCTCGCAATGCAAGTGTGGAGGGTTGTCGGGCGGGCTGTTAGAGCCTATCCTGAAAGTTGCCTTGTTGGCCCGAGATCGAGACTTGCAATCGACTCTAGACAGAAAGTCACAGTGGCATGGGCTGTCACAGGGTGTGCCGAGCCGTCTGGCCGGTTCTTGATTCCCGGAGAAACTTAATACGTGAAAAGCGAGCAAGCTCACGCGTGGAGGTTAGCAAGAAAAGATGGAAATTGCGCGAGGACACAGGACATGGTTTGTCGCCGACGGTTACATACCCAGCACTCCAGGCGAAGCCATCAAGGCTTCGGGATACATTTCCCACGAAAGTCTCTGCGTTTTGAACTGTGGTCCGTTGCCGGCCGAGTGTACTCTCGATCTTTACTTTGAGGATCGCGCCCCGATCCAGGGGATTGTCTTCACGGTGGGAGCCGAACGTACGCTTCATTACCGTCTGGACAAGGCCAGGGATCTCCAGGGAAACCTGCTCCCGCGAGATGTGCCCTACGCTCTCCGATTGAGCTCCCTTGAGAAAGTGATCGTTCAGCACACACGAGTCGATGTTACGCAACCCAACCTGGCTCTCCTGAGTGTGATGGCCTGGGCTCTGCCCGAGGCGGGATAAGCGACAGGAGGAAAAGGGTGAATCGGCGGGTGCTGCTTTCTACTCATGGCCCGAGCGAAAACAGCGAGCCTTCATTCCAAGCTCACCTCGACTTCCTCCAGAGCGGGTGATGCGGCGCCATCTCTGGACTTCAGAATGGCCCGGTACTGAATCCAGCGATGACTTGGGTCGGGCCTCGCAATGCGGCCCGGTCTTTCGTAATAACTCCCGGGTCCCGTCGGGCCGCTCCAGGAAGACGCTTTCAGGGTCTGTTCCGTGGGAGCCGTCCGAAGCTGAAAATGAACGGCGCTATCGTGAGGCGTCTGTGCCTTCCAGTTGAGCATGGTTGGCGTCTGCTCTTCAAAGTGATGGGCCGAAGAAAAGTAGTCGTACTCGTTCCGCCGGTGGAAAATGTTGCCCAAATCGATGCCCGAATCGTTGTGGGGCCCACGCCCCGGAATTCCCAGGCGGCGGCCTGGATCGAAGCCATCAGGGCCGCCCCAGTAAAGAAAGGAATCCGTGACATGATCCCCGAAGGAGCCCAGCTGGTTCGGGTTACCTTCCGAACGATGGCAGATGAACAGGACATCGGCGAGACCATCCCGATTAAAATCCGCCACCATGCTTCCGGCGCCCGCGTTCGTCTGCAGTTTGAGTAGACGTTGCGGCGAAAAGCCCTCCGGCCCTCCAAGATAAATGCGGGAAAGAGTGGCCCGGCTAGATCCAGTGTTGTAATTGGGACAAAGAAGGTCCAACCAGCCATCCTGATTGACGTCCGCCACGGTAACCACGATTGCGCCCTCGGTTTCAAACTCACTGCGAGACTCGATGCTATAGTCTCCCTTCTTGTTACCCCAGTAGATGGAACTGGAAGTCAGCCTCGAGCCGCGGTCCATCGATCGGCTCAGAATTAGATCCAGAGAGCCGTCCTGGTTCAGGTCGGCCACTTCGACCCCGGAGCAGCCGTCGCTACCGACAACGATCGAGCGGCGGTCGCTGCCAAAGTTTCGGGAGCCATCCCCCCAAAAGATGGGGGCTCCACCAGTGGCGGAAGCGCTGAAGATGAGATCCAGGTGTCCGTCCCCATTGAGATCTGCGACGGCCGCAGCAGAGCTGGTGCCGGTCGGCAGCTCGGATCGTTCCGTCACAACGAAGCCCTCCGGATTTCCCCAATAAATGAAGACGCCCTTTTCCTCGTCACCGGGTTTGGGACCATTGGAAAGCAGAACATCGATGTAACCGTCTCGGTCGAGATCGGCGACCGATACCCCCGAACTGCTGACTCCCATCAGAGCCGATCGTTTGTCCTCCGAGAAGCCCTGGGGACCGCCCCAGTAGAGAAAGCTTTCCTGACGCCCCCGAGCTGTTTCTCCTGAATTTGCGACGAGCAAATCAGGCCAGCCGTCATCGTTGAAGTCAGCCGCAGCCCATTCATAGGGATCGATAGAGGCCAGCTCCTGTCGTCTCAGCGGAGTGTAAGTCTTGTCCTCATTGCCCCAGTAAATGTAAACAGGGCTAACTCCTCCCCTCGAGCGTCCAATGGTGTTTTGGAACATTACGTCGAGGTGCCCATCCCCATTCAAATCAGAGACGGTATTGCCAACGGCCCCACGCGTGAAGAGCGAGGTTCTTCTGGTATCGCTGAATTTGCCGTTGAGATTCCAAAAGATATAAGAAGGCACCTCGAAGGAGAAATACTCCTTGTAGTTAGAAACAACAATCTCCTCGAACCCATCGTGGTTCAAGTCTGCAAGTGAGACTCCCCAGGCGCCAACGGTCTCAAATTCCTGGCGGCGATTCTCGGCGAAACCTTGCGCAGATCCCCAATAAAGGTAAGAGCGCGTCAATGGATTTCCCGAAGTTTGATGATTCGTGAAGAAGATGTCAGTCCATCCATCGCGGTTGAGATCGCTGACGGCACAGGCACGAGCATTGCTGCTGGAAAACTCGAGGCGGCGGGTGGCGGCGAAGCCTCCCGCTTCATTCAGGTAAGCATAAGACTTGTCACCCTGGCCATTGGCGAAGACGATATCCGAGAGCCGGTCTCCATTGACGTCAGCGACAACCACCCAGTGGGCCCCCCGGGTAGGAAGTTCGGCCCGCCGCTGGGGTTCAAATCCGTTGCTTCCTCCCCAGTAAACGTAAGAGCTGACGTTGAAATCGCCGGCCATGGACTGGTTGGCGAAAACGATATCCTGCCAGGAATCATTGTTGAGATCAGCCACCGCAACGGCCGCGGCCCCCAGTGCGGGTAGGTCCGTCTTGCGGCTTCCGTCGAATCCTTGTGCCGAGCCCCAAAAGATCCGAGACGGCGAGTCGTAGCCCTGCTGCCCACTGGCACGGTATTCCCAGAAACCAGCCGATAGCGCGAAGACAATGTCGGGATAGCCATCCTTGTTGAGGTCGGCAACGGCGCTGTGCTGGGCGGCGCGCGTTGGCAAGGTGGCCTTGCTGACGAACGGAGGGAATTGCCACAGCGGAGGATTCTGGTTTGTCTCTGCCTTCCCTCCAAAATAAATGAACGAATCCATTCCGTCCCAGGTGCCGTTCGTGTAGTTCGGCAGTACCAGATCGACTTGCCCGTCCTTGTTCAGGTCCGCGGCTGTTGCATGTTGGCTGCCATCGCTCGGGACGTAGGACACTCTGGAGATGTCGAAATCCTTTCCGTTGCCCCAGAAGATGGCGGAATCGAGCTTTTCCACATGAGGATGCGTGTTGGCAAAAACCAGGTCCAGAAACCCATTGTTGTCAAGATCCCATCTGTTGACGAGTTGAATGGCCCCCCTCGCTGAAATGTAAGTATTGGCCCCTCCGTCTCCAAAGCTTCCAGTCAGGAAATCCTTGAAGGAATTTTCACGCCAAACTCGCTTGGACTTTGGCTCCTGGGCAAGCATGGGGGCGTTGAGGAATATCGCCGAGCAGAAAATCATTTGGAACAGTTCGAGAGCAGTTTTCATGAAAGTGTTTGCCTCACTCGGGTCAGGGGATCGAATTAGAATAGTCGCTCTGCCCGCCAGAGTGCGAAGGAATTTCGCCCTCACTCGGGTCTCGTTTCCGCGTACGATGAAGCTTCGAGGGCGTCCCATGCAAAATTTCGAGATCAAGGCCAAGCTCAAGGACCGCGCCAACGTCGAGCACCGCCTGCGGGCACTTGGCGCCAAGTGTCTCTGGACGCTCCGGCAGATGGACACGTTTTTCAACGTTCCTCGCGGCTGGCTCAAGCTACGCGAGGCCGATGGACGGCCGCCCGAGCTCATCGCCTATGAGCGATCGACGGAAGTTGCTGGGCCTCGCTCGTCCTTCTACGAAGTGATGGCCTTGAAGGACCTGGAGGGGTGGAAGCGACTCCTTGGTCGCGTGCTACCCGTCGACAGGATTGTCAAGAAGGAACGTACGCTCTGGATTTACCAGCACACGCGCGTTCACCTCGACCGCGTGGAGCAACTCGGCGAGTTCCTCGAGCTCGAGACGGTTGTCGAAGGCATCTCGGATCGCGAGGCGCACCTCGAGACGCAGCGCCTTCTCGAGACTCTCGGTATTGAGCGCAGCGATTTGATCGCGGTGCCCTACAAGGACCTGCTCGGGTGAGGGTCGTTCCCAAGACCTGCGAGCTGTCGGTTCTGCTGCGAAGTGATCAGCACTTCGTGTAACTCTCGCAACCGAGGTCAGCCTCCGAATCACCGGGCGTCGGATCGGTGCCGCAGGCATTGCCATCTCCAGGGGGGCCTGGAAACGCAGGGGCCACGGAACCCAGGAACAGGTAGCCGAGGATCCGGACCGCGTCGGTTAACTCCAATTTGCCGTTGTCGTCCGCGTCGCCTGCGTCGAGGCAGGTTGGTCGCGGCGCACCGAGGAACAAGAATCCGAGGATCCGGACCGCGTCGGTTAATTCCAATTTGCCGTTGTCGTCCGCGTCGCCGCGGAAGAACTTCGGGGCCAGAGTTTGGCAGTCGGGGTCGGCCGCGTCGAGTAATTGGTCGCAGTCGTTGTCCTTCTCATCGCTGCAGGCCGCGACGGTGTTTTCAGGACCGGCAGGTCCGCACAGGCAATCGACCCCGCTCACCGTGAGGTCATCCACATCGAGGGCGGAAGTGCCTGCCGGATTTCGGCTCTGGAGGATGACGATATGGTCAAGCTCCGAGAGCTTTGCCAGGTCCACCACTTTCGACAATGTGAAAAGTGGTGTCGCAGAACCGTGAGCACTCACAGTCGCCGTTACTTTGTCCTCGGTGTAGTCCAGAGTGATCGCGATGTCGACGTCCCTGTCCGTTCCATCGGTTCCGCTTCGAGACACCGTGGAGCCCCCCAGGGAGCTGGTGTCCAGAGACCAGCGACTGCCATCAAACTTGAGCAAGGCGCTGGGGCTGCAGCCGGAATCCTCCCCAGAATCGAAGCCAAGCCCAACCCTGTTGGATTTCGTTGACTCCAGAAAGGCACGGCACTCAAAGGTCCAGACTCCGCTCTGTGCGCCCGGGGTCATTCCAGGGATCTGCTTCCTGAAAGCAGCCGAGACGTCTCTGGTGGTCGGCCCGGCCGGAGTAGTATTTACGGTCGAGCCGTCGAGAGCCAACTTGGACCAACCAGGATGGAGCGCCGAGGCAAGAGCGACGGTCATGGTCGACTTGCCGCCGCAATCACTGGTCCAACCCAGAGTCTTGATCGATAGCCCTGCTGTCGTGCCCGAATCCCAGTCCTCCGTGTAGCACGCAATGACCTGACAGGCGGGATCTTCGGCACAGTCCGAGTCGCGGCAGTCGATTCTGGTGTCCGTATCCTCGTCGACGCCGTTGGTGCAGTTCTCTCGGATGCATTCAGGCAAATTCTCACATGCCAGGTCCCGGCAGTCGATTTCATTGTTGCCGTCGTCGTCGATGCCATTTCTGCAGATCTCTTTCAGGTCGCAGTCGGAATCTTCACTGTCGATTTTGTTGTCGCAGTCGTTGTCCAGTGTGTCTATACAGAGGTTGAAGACGTTCTCGGCGACGGGCAGGCAGGGGACATGCGGGCTTTCCGGCGGGCCGAGGCCATCGGGTACGTAGTCCAGATCGTCGGTAATGATGATCTTGTCCACGATCAATCCATCTTCCTGCATGTAGAGGCTGATGGCATGACTACCCGTGGTCGTAATGTCCACGGATCCCTTGAGATTCGGGTCAGAGACCCCTTCGCGCTCTCGAGACCAGGTAAATCCGGCACCCTCCTGCCACCCGGTAAATGCGACAGCATTGGGCTGAACTTCATCGTCCACGCCGATGTGGCAAGAGTCATTGACGCTATTTCCCACCGGAGGGTCGCTGCCCGGTACCACGCTGTCGGCCATGGCACGAATCCAAACGTTGTGACGGCCAGTCCGCGTGAAGTTCATGAAGTAATTCA
>SXIK01000175.1 GCA_005772855.1 Planctomycetia bacterium
CCTGATTCTCAGCATCAGCTACGACGATGGCTTCGTTGCGTACTTGAATGGCACCGAGGTCGCACGCCGGGGCCTCGTGGGAACGCCACCCCCCCACAGCGCTCTCGCGACTGCCCACGATGCGGAGGGCTTCGAGGACATCGACATCACGGGCCGCAAGAACCTCCTCGTAAACGGCACCAACGTGCTCGCCATTCAAGTTCACAACAACGTCATCACCAGCGGCGACCTGAGCCTGATCCCGCTGGTCCTCAGCCGCAAGACCCTCCCGGGCCCTCAGATCCGGAGGATCAAGAGTATCAACCATCTCCAGCAACTCACTCACGTGCGCGGCGTGTACAGTGAAAAACAGCTTCAGACGGTGCTGGCCGAGTTCTGGGACAACCACTTCACGACCGATTACGACAAGGTCGCCCAGTACCTTGACGACTTGAAAACCATCGACGGCAAGGACGCCATGTCCGCCGCACAGGCAGCCGTGCAAGCGGCCGATCTCCGCCACCGCGACTACCAGTTCTATTACGACCATGCGCTCGGTAACTTCGAGGATCTCTTCATTTTCCAGGCAACTAGCCCATCGATGCTGATCTATCTCGACAACGTGCTGAACAACGCGGGAGTGGCCAACGAGAACTACTCTCGTGAGATCTTCGAGCTTTTTGCTTTCGGCGTCGACAACCGATACAACCAGAAGGACATCGAGCAGCTCGCGAAGTGTTTCACGGGCTGGAAGATTTGCAAGGTCTTGCGCGAGGAGCTTCCAGCCTACCCCCAGAGCGCCACGAATCCGCCAGCCTTCTGCGGAGTCCAGTATGAGGACACTGTGCTACTCGAGAAAGGTGCGGGCTGGAAATACCTGAAGGGCACCGCCGAGCCGACTCCGGACGGGAGCGGCAATGCCACCAGTGCCTGGACTTCTCTCGTCTTTGATGACGCGGCGTGGCTCATGGGCTCGACCGGAATCGGCTATGGCGACGGCGACGACGCCACGGTGCTCTCCGACATGACGAATAATTACCGCGCGGTGTACCTGCGCCGCAAATTCACGCTGACCCAGGCGCAAATCGAGAGTCCGGATCCGCTTCTTCTCGCGGTTGATTACGATGATGGGTTCGTCGCCTACTTGAACGGCAGCGAGGTGGGCCGCAGCGATAACCTGGGCACTCCGAACATTCCTCCCCCCTTCACGGCCCTGGCCGATCAGGAGCATGAGGTCACAGCGGGAACACTGTACCTTTCCCTGGACAGCTTCCGCGCCAACTTGCTCGTTGGAATGAACGTGCTCGCGATCCAGGTGCACAACTCGAACCTCGCAAGCTCCGACCTCTCCATGACTCCGGAGATCCGGCTCCGCAAGATCCTCGGCGGCATTGACAGCGGTGATCCGAACGGAGTCTTTACCTTCTACTTCGACCCCTCGAAGCACGATACAACGCAGAAGGTCCTCTTCGATGGCACGCCATTGAAGATCACGATTCCGGCCGGGCGGACAGGCGCACCGGGATTGAAGGATGCGCTCGACCCGGTAAGAGCCATGATCACCCACCCATCGACGAAGGAGTTTATCTGCATCAAACTGATTCAAAAGTTTGTCTCGGACGAAATCACCATCCAGACCAGGGATACGGCGCCGTTGCCCCTGCGCGGGCTGCTCGCCGACTGCCTCGCGGCCTGGGGGCCGAGAGGGGACATTCGCGCCATTTTGAACGTGATCTTGGACCCAGTTGCCCGCCAGAGCGAGTTCTGGGCCTCTACCAACTACCGAAGCAAGATTCGGACGCCAACTGAATTCGTGAACGCCTCGGCCAGAGTGCTCGGCGCGGCCATCAGTGGGACTGGCCTCTCCGGCGTCGTCCAGGGCATGGAGTGGCCGGTCTTCACTCGCGATGAGCCTGACGGCAACGAGGAAGACTACTCTCGCGCCACCGCCTCGCTCAAGGACAGCCTCGACTACGTCCAGAATCTTGCCGAGAACAAGGTGGCCTCCTACACCTGGGCTACCCTCCCGTACCTCGATTCGAAGGGCCTCGTCACGGCCGAGGAAATTATCGAGCACTTCTCCTTGATCCTGTTCCACGGGACTCTCACGGCAGGAGAGAAGAGCCTGCTGCTTGAGTTCTTGACCACCGACGAGAACTATGCACCCCGGCCGCTCCTTCGAGCGAACACAGCCGATTTCCAGGCGCGGGTTGAAGAGTTCCTCGGGTTGATGCTGAGCCTGCCAGCCTGGCAATTCCAGTGAGATCGCGAGAAACCCATGAAGAGATTTTAAAGCCCATCGAAAGGGACCCAGTAAGCCATGAGCACCCCAGATTGCATCCGACGTGACTTCCTGAAAGCCGGCGGGCTCACGGGCCTTGCGGTCGGACTCAACACCTTCAGCCCCGCGATGTTCCATCGTCGAGTCCTGGCGGCGCCGAACCTGTCGAAGAAGACGCTCATCTTCATCTTTCAACGCGGCGGCAATGACGGGGTCAACACTGTCATTCCGCGAGGCGACCCGGAATACAATAGCATCCATCGTCCGACGCTCTTCATCGATCCCGCGGAAGCGCTCGACCTGGGGAACGGATTCGCCCAGCTCCATCCCCAGATGCAATCCATGCTGGACCTCTACAATCACACCAGCCTGACCGGCATTGCAGGCCCCGGCAATCTGGCCGTCCTCCATCGCATCGGCTACTCGGGCCAGTCTCAGTCCCACTTCGACAGCCAACAATACTGGGAAAACGGTCTCCCCGGCCAGCCGCACAAGGAGGAGGGGATGATCTATCGCCAGGTGGCAAAGACTCTTGACCCCACAAACAACCACTTCGTGGCCGCAAGCCTCTCAACCTCGCAAATGGTTGCCCTCAAGGGCTCCCTGCCGCTGCCAACCCTTTCGGACCCCGCAACCTTCAAGTTCTCCGGTAACGCGAACCGAGTCTCCAAGTTCCTCGGAAGCCTCCCATCGGCGCCGAGCGGCCCCGACGGCAAGGGCTTTCTGGGCCTCTATGGTGGCCCGAGAGACTTTCCCCAGAAACCCTACCGGGACACTGTCTACTCGACGGGCGTCGTCCTGGCAGAGGCAGTCCAGGTCGTCCAGAGCGCGGTCGGCGGGGGA
>SXIK01000025.1 GCA_005772855.1 Planctomycetia bacterium
GCGGAGCGAGGGTGGCGGCAACAACGACACGCGGCCCCTCCGGTCGCACGCTGCGCGTGCGCCTCCGGGCCAGGCTCTCGGGAGCCGCCAGCTCTCGCTGGCGCCGGCTCCCTCCGAGCCGTTTGCGGCTCCGCCAGCTCGCCGCAAACCCCCTCCTCGGCGCCTGATGGGCGCCTGGCGCCTCCGGCGCGGTGGCTCCCACAGCGGTGGGCTGGATTATTGCTCAGGCTCTCAGCCACCTCAGGAGTGACATCCACATCCGGAGCCACAACCTCCCCCCGCAGTCCGAGGGGAAGAAACGGAAGCCGGTCGGCTCGTGCCATGGTGACTCTGCCCGGTAGCAAAGACTGCAAGCTGCCTCGTGACCTTCCTTGAGCCACACTTCGAGCACCGTACCTCGCCAACATCATCGAAGTTTTTCACCAACTCCTCGAATGTGGCGTCACAGTCTTCACACAAGAAATCGTACAATGGCATCGACACACCTCCCGGGATCAAAAATGAATGACCTCACCCAGCTGGTATCGGCCATTCTTGTCTCGCACAATTCGTGCCGCGGGAACCTTCTCATCGTGCGCAAAGACCACTATCCACTCCCCCTCCACAGCACGGCGCAAGAACTCTTCTTTCTCGATCAATAACGTTTCCACGCAGATATCATAGCCCATGACATAGGGAAGATGCAGGTGGGCGGAAGTCGGAACGAGGTCCGCTGGAAAAGCCACAGCGCCTCTTCCCTCCCCCACGAGCACCCACTGAAGCCCTCGTGTATGGCCGTTGGAGGGAAAAGCCCGAATCTCAGGCAGCAGCTCCGTTGGAGCCGTTGAAAGCCTCAAGTCAGCCTCCTTGAGGGGCAGAATGTTCTCCTCCAGATAGCTCGCTCGCTCTCGGACATTGGGGGTCTGCGCCCGAAGCCAGTTGGATCGGTCGAGGTGTACTCGCGCCCTGGGGACGCGCAGACGGGCCCGCCTCGACCCGGCTGATTTTTCAAGCGATTCGTCCCAGGTGGTAACTCCACCAGCATGGTCGAAATGCAGATGCGTAAGGATGAAATCGGTCACATCTTGCCAGCGGAAAGCCAGTGTGGTCTCAAGCGCCTCGTCGACTGCAAAATTATCACGATCCCTGGGGCCCAACTTGTCCCCCAAACCGGCGTCCACAAGCACCAGATGGCGCTCACTTCGGAGAACTAACGCGCGGGCGACCAAACCCACTCGGTTCTTCGCGTCGGCCGGGGCAGAGCGCTCCCAGAGAACTTTGGGGACGGAACCGAACATGGCTCCGCCGTCCAGGCGGAATCGCGTGAGGACGCAAGTCATCAGGTTATAACCAGCAAATTCAAGACGCTTGTTGCCAGTACCTTGACTGCTTCCCGGATCCGAGGAGTTCACCCACGCTCCGGCAAGTCAAGACCGCTCGAGCTTCGAGCCGAACCGGCCATATCCACCGGGACTCGATCAGAGAAGGACTCGTCGAGCTCGTGCCAACAGAGAATTTCCGGGTCACGAAGCTCCCAGATGAGGAAGATTCGGCGGCCATCCCGCTGGGAATAAAAGTAGGCAAGGCCTCGCCCCGCGTCTTTCAAGGTTCCGCCCAAGTCACGAACCTCTTTTTCATAGGCCCCGACAGCACGGTCCTTCTCAATGACCTCCCGGCGCAGAGAGTTCATGGTCTCCTCAATCTCCGAGGAGCTGAACTTCCTGGATATAATCGAAAGCTCCTCCAGGAACTCCTTGGCCTTGCGACGACCCTCAAAGCAATCGACGGCGTCCTTCACAATCCGCCGAAGGAGGGGCACCCTCTTGAGCACATCGTTGAGGGACAAGACCTCTGGCTGCCGAGGCTCCACTTTTTTCGTAGCTTCCATGGGGACCGATTGCTCTTTCAGATCAGGTCGCGATCCATATACCGTCTCGTGAAAAAGATCCACCGAGCGGCATGACGAAACCACTGGCCTCCCAGTCCGCAAGAGACTTTGAAAGGCTCAAGCTCAACGTACGGGTCCTATTTATGGAAGAGCCAATGGATTGCGTGCGAACTTTTTTCCACTTATGTGCTTGAAGCTCCACTCCGCAATTCGTTCTTGCTCGTTCGTATTCCGGCTTTGAACCCGCGCCATGCGCTCACAGGCTTAAATTTCTGTCATTAATTCGGCTTGATTCTAAGCCTGAGAAAACTCCGATGCAAACGCGTTTTTGGGGCCGTGGAGTCAAACCAGCGAAGAAGGCCAAAAAGCGCCAGCGGTGACCAGTGCTGGCCAGGCCTGCCGTCAATCCAATGCCTCATCGGCCTCCTTGGGGTGCGCCTCACGGAAGCGCCCCTTCAGATAGGCAAGTCGCTTCGCCAGCCCCCTCGACTCGGCGAACGTCCAGAGAGTGAACAGGAATAAAAGCAAACAAGCAGATCCATAAGCCCAGAAAATGTAGGGCTGGAACCGAGAATCTTTTGCCACTGCCGTGACGAAGCCCGTCAGGGGGACTGCGTCTCCTTGAGGCTCGGACGGCTCATTGGGCAATAACGCAAGCGGCGCCCCAAGAATCTGCGAAAGAAACGTAATGGCTTCGAAGCTCATGATGCCAGGGACCTCCTCAAATGCCAGAGCGGTGAAAGGCCGACTCCATGCGGTTCAGCTCATGGCGGCTCCAGTGGACACGAAACCGCATCCGCCAAAACGCCGTGTAAAGGACCAAAAACGCGGTCGCGCCGACCGCTTCGGTCAAGCGCATCTCAAACTGCGTCAGATCAACATTCATGGGGTGATGAGACTGCCCAAAGAACTGGATCGCAAAGTAGACGATCGGCACGTTGATCGCCGCAATCACTCCAAAGACCCCACTGAAAAGGGCCTTCTTGACCGGTTCATCCATCGTGCCACGTAGCGCAAGGTAGCCAGCATAAGTGAGCCACATGATCGCCACGGTCATGAGGCGTGGATCCCGGACATCCCAGAAAATCCCCCACGCAGCGCGTGCCCAAATACTCCCTGTCACAAGGGTAATGGTACACGCCAGGAGCCCGACCTCGATCGCGGAGGCGGCCCAAAGATCAAGTCGTGGCGACGATCGAGCCAGGTAGAGCCCGCTTACAACGCCGGCAATTACAAACAGATTGAGGCAATTGACTGCCGAGGGGAAATGGAAAAAGAAGATCAAGTAGCTCTCGCCAATCGTCTTGTCTGCCGTCGGGACGTAAAACCCAACTAACCCCAGCGTGGCAAGAACCCCCGCCCAACCGAGGGTGAGGTGAAGCGGCAACGGGAATAAGCGCAAGGAGACATCCTCCTGTTATTCGAGGACCTTGGGAAACAATAGATAGCCCACCGTCAAGTAAATGGCATCCAGTGCCACGCAAAACGTGAAAAAATGAGACTGCCGAAGAGGCCCTCCGAGGGCTCCTCCGGCGATTTCGGTCTGAAAAAATAGCCCACTCTGGCGCAGAATGACCCACAGGAAGGGAATCATCAAGGGCACAAGCAAAATTCTGAGCACGACTTCCCCCCCACCCCGCAGGGTGGTGGTCATTGCGGCGAGCACGACACCAGCTCCCATGTACCCCACGGTGAAAAGGGACATCGCCCCAATGAGTCCGCCGAGTTGGCTCGCCGGGACAAAGGAGAAGAAAAACCCGTAGACGAAAAGAAGCGCAATCTCCAGCACCACGACGTACAGAGTGGTCGCCGCAACTTTCGCCAGGTAAAAGGTGCCCAGGTCGATGGGGGACGTCACAATCCCGCCGAGGACGCCTCCTTCACGTTCCGCTGCGAAGGACTGGCTCAAGCCGACAGTACCCGCGAAGAGGATCGCCACCCAGAAAAAAACCGGGCCCACCGACGAGGAAATCTTCACGCCGCTGTCCCTGTCAACACCGACACTGGCGACGAAGAGCACGAGGAGCGCGAAGAGGAGCATATTGGGAATCGTTTCACGCCGGCGAATTTCTCGGAGAATGTCCCACCCAAGGAGCTTGAAAAATATCGGCAAGGCCTTCATCCCTCGGCCTCCTCCCCTGGAGCGCCACTGTGAGAGCTCAAGGCCAGGCCAGCGAGCGAGAGGTGCGACACTCGGCCGTCTGTGATTTGCGCCGATCCCGTCGCCAGACTCCTTCCAATCTCCAGCTGATGCGTAACCAGCACGACCGTGCGGTTTCCACCCTCTTGATGGAAATCACCAATTACTTTGGCCAGGAGCTCCTGCCCGGCCGGATCGAGACCCGAGAACGGCTCGTCCAGGATCCAGAGCTCGGGCTCGTTGAGCAGGCTGCGAGCAAGGCTGGCACGCTTGATCATGCCCTGGCTAAAGGTGCCGACGGTATCCCGACGCCGACGCGTCAGTCCAAAGGTATCGAGGAGCCTGGCAATCCGCTCATCCTGGTCGGACCTGGGAATCGAGAAGAGTGCCGCGGCAAAATGGAGGTTTTCTTCAAGTGTCAACTCCCGGCGGAGGAAAGACTCATGGAGCACTATCCCCAGTCGGGACCTGACCCGGGCTGGCTCCCGCTTCACGTTGCTTCCGAGGACCTCGACCGTACCCTCGGCGAAGCTCCACTGTGTACTCAGTATGCGAACCAGGGTCGACTTGCCAGCACCATTGGGCCCGGTCAGGACGAAGCATCCGCCCCTGGGGATCTCGAGCGAGATTCCACGCAGGACGTCGCGGTAGCCGAAACGCTTGCGGACTTTGTCCAGACGAGCCGCCGGGGACGCCAGGCAATTCACCTCCCCGACCGACTCTCTGGCCTCTCTCGGCAGCATCAGCCCCGCTCGCCTTGGTTCTTGAGCTCCTTCGCCAACGCCTCGAGCAGGTGCGCCCGCTCGGCGATGAGAGCTGGATCCCTGAGACCCCCCTTCTCGAGCTTGTCGATCTGGTCAAGAATGGGACGCAAGCTGCTGAAGGACTCAGGCGAAAGCGGCGATGGACTCGAAGGTGCGGCCGGAGGACCTCCCGGGCTCTCCTCCATTGCGAGCTCCACAAGCGGCTCTCTGAGCCTCTGGTGCTCCTGCTCTCCGATTTCACCCCTCGAACGTCGCAAGTCAATCAGCGCGATTCGGTCAAGAATCTCCTCGCCAGTGAAGCTCGCGAGCAGGGCGTCCGCCGTCGGTTCGCGGGGGCCCAGCGCAAGGCCCAGCAGAATACTGAGAATGCATACCAGCACAAAGCCGCCCACCCACTTCACGGCCCGTAGCGAAACACGCTGGCCCAGGGCCACGTTATCAACATCCAGCACAACGATCGCCTGCGTGCCTGCCATCATGCGATCCGTTGAGAAGATGACATCCTGGTTTCTTTCCTCGCGCGTGAAAGGATCAGGCAGGACAGCGGAATGTCGACCTTTGAGCTGTGGAGAATCGAGGCTCATGGCCTCGTGGGTGCACCACACCAGGAACGACTGTTTATCGAGCGTGACCGGCACTGGAAAACTCTGCACGAACCTCTGACTGGCCGGCACCACGTAGTGAACTTCCCAGGGATCTTTTTGGAGCTCGAAATCGAGCACGCTGGCAATGGGAGTGTTCAGGATGAGAAACTGACCATCCTGGGACGTTCTCCAGCCAGGCATGTCCTTGTAGGGGCCAGTATTGACCAGGATCTTCGCGTCCTTTGGAAGCGGGATCCGCCAAATCTCGCGAGCTCCCGAGGCGGAAGGCTGGCCCACGTACAAAGTGCCACTTTGGTTCTCAACCCTGAGGCCAAATCGCACGCGGATACTCTTTTGGGCTCCCGTCCCGAAGACGTCGTAGGACACCTGCGCCTTCACGGTAAGTTGCTGTGCGTTGTCAGAGGAAGGGTAAAGATTCACGTCCAGGGCACCGGTGGATGGATTGAGAAAGGCGGAGTAGACAGGGTGCCCCCCGAGCTCGGAGCGGGCCACCAGGAAGCCTCCCGGAGGCCATTGCTCGAGACCCGTCTCAAGGCCAAAGGCCCCCGCTGCGTCCGTGGTGGTCTTCCACGTCTTCGACGGAGTCGTGGCGGGCTTCTCACTGTTGAGTCCCTCGTAAAGGAGTATCGAGACCTCACGGGAAGCAAGGGGAACCATCAGCGCAGGGTCGAAGTTCTCGCCCCGCTGCCTGCTCTCCAGGGCCACCCTCAGGCTCGCTTCACCGTCGAACATACGGCCCGTGATGGTGACCGCGGCCGGGCATGGAGTAACAACCCGAACGAGAAGCCAGCCTAACCAAATAAAAGTCCCCAACCTCTTCCTCATCAATGCGACTCTCCCTTTGCTGGAGCCAGAGGGTTTTCGCTCATCTTCGCAAGGCGGCGTGCGACGAGCCCCTCCAGGTGTTTTCTCTGCGATGGCGTGACCCCGCCTCGCCCCTTTCTGAGGAGACTCTTGAGTCGAACCTTCCTCAAGCTCTCAATGTCTCTGGTGACTTGAATCGCACGCTGCTTCAAGCTGCTCCGAAGCCCTTGCAACTCTTCCTCGCCGAGCGCTCCCGACTGCCTACTGTACTCGGCATCCTTGATAGCGCGCAGGAGCTGATCTTTTCGTTTTCTCAAGCGGGCGAGCAGCCCCGCGCTCTCCAGCTCCCAGGGCATCCTTCGGGCGATCAAGCTGTAGACAAGAACACAAGTCACCGCAAGAGCAATGAGGCTGCTGAGCAGCGTGGTACCCCAGGTGACTTCTGACAACTCCGCTGTCACTCTTCCATCTCCTTGAGCTCTCGTTCGATTTGCTCGCCCATCTCTGCGTCCCCCTTCGAGTCGCGCTTGAACGATGCCTCGCTCGCGAAGATTGTGGAGCCAACCGGACTCCGACTTCCACGGGTCATCCTTCGAAGCACAAGGACGACAAAAACCAGGGCCAAAGCCGCGAGTACGCCGGGAAAGAGGTAACCAACCCAGTTCGAGCCCTCTGCCAGGGGCATCGCGCGAACTCGCGGGTCACCCATCGGGTGACCGACCATTCGGGCGACCACCTCCTCGTCTGTGGACCCCTCGTCGATCCACTGGCGAACCAGCGCCTTCTGTGGCTCCGCACAGCCCTGCGCGCACCCTGCGAGCGTACGAGTCCAGTTCTCTTCCGGACACCAGCAAATTATGCCCCGCTCCAGGGCGTCAATGCGGGCCTGGCGGGCCGCCTTGGCGGCGCCCTCCACCAAAGCCCTCGCAGCAACGTCTCCCTCCGGGCCTCCTCCAAGCTCAAGAGCCACCCCGGAAGTGAGCGCCTTGCGGGCCCGCTCGAGCAGTTCGCGACGAATCTTCAGGTCCCCTGAGGCGAGCGCAGCCACACCATCCAATTCGCCCAGGAGCACTCGAATCTGGGCGCGATAACCCTGCTCATCGCCGGGCCTGGCGAGGTGACCCTTCACCGACTCAAGGAATCGAGCAACAAGCTCCAGCTCTCGCCCGCCCACTGGCGCCTGCGCGGGTGCAGCCTCGAGCAAGACTCCAAGAGCAGCCGCGAGACTCACTGTGAAGCAACAAGCTTTTGCGGAGTTGAAGGCGCGTCTCACTCGGAAAGTCCCACCTTGCTTCCGGAGATTGGGATCGCAGCAAAGAGGGCGCCCCCTATCATTGTGAACCATCCCAGGTAAATGAGCATCATCAACGGGTTCAAGAAAACCGTCACGTAGATATTCCCCTGCTCATCGCCCATGGGGTAGTAAATGTAGATGTCTTCCAGGAGCTTTCTGTGGATGCTCACTTCAGAGATCCACTCCTGCTTCTTTGGGTAAAAACGCCGCTCGGTATCAAGCTCCGCCACGATCTCCCTGTGCGCGGAGGCCTTCGCTGCCTCCGCGCCATGAGCAACGGGCAGAGCCTGGGCGGGCACGCGCGTGACTTGAAATTTAACCTCGTCCCTCCAGTAGGGCTCGCCGGGACGAACCTCGGACACCAGGGTCTTCTGGGTGGGAGTCACCTCGTACGGCCCCACCTTGACGCTCTCACCGACAACGAGCTTCGCGTTCTCCTCCTTCACCTTGAACATCGAGCTCGCAATGATGCCCGTGGTAAGGATAGCAATGCCGATGTGCACCACGTAACCTCCGTAGCGGCGATTCTGCCGTACCACAAGATTGAAGAAAGCGGTGAGAATGTCCTCCTTGCGGTCGAGCATCCTTGATTTCATGCCTCGAAGAAACTCGAAAGTGACCGTGGAAACAATGAAGAAGCTCAGGCCAAGAAACACTCCGGTCGGATAGAAGGCCGAGGGGTGCTGGCTCTCCGGCCTGAGCAACTTCGACCAGGCTACCCAGCTGAGAGGAAGGACCTCTCCCCACGTGCCGAGCAACCCCCGAAGCGAGAAGAATAGATAGAGTAGACCGACAAAAACACAAGAGGCCGCCAGTGGCCAGAGAAGATTGGCTCGCAACTTCTCGCGGCTTGTCTTGACCCACCCGAGGCAAGGCCCGACAGCCGTCAAGAACAGCAACATCGCGAAAAGCGGCGTTGTCAGCATGTTGAAGAGGCCCGGATTCTTCAGATCCTTCCCGAAGTAGTCGTGCGAGATCTTGTCATAAAACGACAGAAAAAAAACTACCGCCGCTATCAGGACCAGGATCCAGTTATTCAGAAAGAAAGCGGACTCACGCGAGAGCATGGACTCGAGCCGGCTCGTACCACGCAGTTGGCGCAACCGGAACGCAAAGAGGAGCAGCGACACGGCCGCGATCGCAAAAAGAAAATACTGAAACTTGGTACCGATGTCTCCTCCGGCAAACGCATGAATCGAGTCCACAACTCCCGAGCGGGTCATCCAGGTGCCGACGATCGTGAGGAAGAAGGAGGTAAGGATCAACAGCAGGTTCCAGGCCTTCAGCATGTCGCGCCGCTCCTGGATCATGATCGAGTGCAAGAATGCCGTACCCGTGCACCAGGGCAGAAATGAAGCATTTTCAACAGGGTCCCAGGCCCAGTAGCCACCCCAGCCGAGCTGGCGATAGGCCCACAGACCGCCGAGGATGATCCCGCTCGTCAAGAAGATCCAGGCGACCATCGTCCATCGACGCACGACGCGGATCCAGTAGTCACCCAGCTCACCGGCGAGAAGGGCCGCCAGTGCCAGCGCGAAAGGGACCGTCCAGGCCGTGAAGCCGAGGTACAGAACCGGCGGATGGATAACAAACCAGTAGTTGACCAACTGCTGATTGAGCCCGGAGCCATCGGTCAGAGAGCCCAGGGAGTCCATGGCGATGTTGTGACTGCTTGCAAGTTGCAAACGCTTTTCAAACGTCATGCTCTCAAAGGGATTCTCCTGATACGTCACAAGACAGAAGAAGAAGATCACGCTCGTGAGCACAAGATAAACATAAGGCTCGAGCCGTCTTCCCGTCGGGTGCCGCGAGCTCCAGCGATGCTGGAAAGCCAGGGCAGCCGAGTAGAGCGTGACGAGGAAGGTCCAGAAGAGGAGCGATCCGTCAAGCCCTGCCCACAGGCACGCGATCTTGAATCCAGTGGGCAGTAATTTTTCCGAGTAATTGTAAATGTATTCGCAATCGTAGACGCCGTTGACGAAACCGTGAACGAGGCACCCTGCGGAACCTCCCGTCAGGGCGAGAAGCGCGTAAAACCCGGTCCGCGCACTCACCACGAAACGCCGGTCCTTGAGGCAGAGTCCCAGAAGGGACAGGAGAAAAATGACAACCGTAAGCCCGGTCGCCAACAAGAGCAGCTGCCGCCCGAAGTTCAGGATTTCCATGGAACCTTTCCAGTCCAAACCCGGCGGGGCCGGTCAATGGACGCTCTCGAGTCACCTGATCTGCGTCGCGCCAGGCGCGGCCGCCTGCTGACTGCCCGTGTATGGTCCCGCTTCCTTGGCATCCTTGGACGCCTCGTACTTCGACGGACACTTGGTAGTTACCACGCTGGCGACAAATCGATTCTTCTGCCGGTCGAAGGTGCCCCTCAGCCCAACATCGATACCCGGCTTGAAATTCTCGGGAACGGAGCGGGGGCTCTCCACGACGACAAGCTGCCCCTTCACATTCCGGGAACTGACAGTGAAGACAAGGGGCGCAAAGGAATGAATGAGCTGTACCTGACCGTCCTTGACCTCCACTTCGGTTCCCACGACCTCCGGCGCCCCCAGCTCTGCAACCGAAACGACAGGAATCGCGCTTGCGATTCCGACCCAGATGAGCGCAACCAGGGCGCTCAAAAAGGTCGCCGCAATAAGGAAGAACTTCATGTAGATATTCCCCTGTTCGTTGTGCCCTCATGGGCACTGGGCCAGCTATGCACGAGTGGTTCCCATCAATATTTGAGGCATTGTACAGCATGCGGCATCCGATCGCAACGTGCGGAGATCAAGGGGCATAGGGAGAAAAGCAGAGTCCATCTCCAAACGTCCACTGGACTGCCGGTTGACTCAGTTCCTTGAGCCGCGTTGCGACGACTGGCCGTTCGGCCTGGTATTTGATGCAAGTGGAGCGAGGCTATAATCAGCGCGGCCACGATTGAGACAGCTTGATCAAGGCTCCCCCACCATCGGCGCCGGAAGCACCCGGCGCTTATCGAGCGCCGGGGAGGCGGGAGGGCGCCACCAGGCGGCCGATGCGAGGGAGGACTTTCTCCCCCGCGAGGAGTTCAAGATCCATGTCAGCCATTCAAGATCGATTCGATCTGTTCGTCTTTGACCTCGACGGTACGCTGGCCGATACGCGCGAGGACATCGCCTCCAGCGTCAATCATGCGCTCCAGGAACTGCGTCGTCCCCCCCTGGATCTGGGGACTGTGACCCGATTCGTGGGTGACGGCGCCAGAACACTGCTGGCGCGTGCCCTCGGGGAAAGCGCCCCGGAAGAAGAGATCGAGGCAGCGCTCGCGGCATTCCTTGCACACTACCGCGACGCATGCCTGAACTCGTCCCGTCTTTACGAAGGGGTCCGGGAAGCCCTGGACGGGCTCCGATCGAAGACGCTCGCAGTACTCACCAACAAGCCGCGGTACCATTCGCTCAAAATCTTGCGGGGGCTTGGAATTGAACACCACTTTCGCTGGATCCAGTGTGGAGATGACGCCTGGCCCAAAAAACCCGATCCCGGTGGCTTGCTTCACCTTGCCAGGGCTGCTGGATGCGCACCGGGTCGTGGGCTTTTTGTGGGCGACAGCTCCGTGGACATCGCCACTGCGAGGGCGGCGCACTTTCCGTTCGCGTTTGTAAGCTACGGCTTTTCTCCCGATGCCGTCGCCGGGCAAACGGTCGACCTCGTCCTCAACGACTTGCGCCAAGTGCTCGACGGGTGACTCTCCCGGAGTGTTCGCACCCCCCAGGAGTGGGCAACAAACCGTGTACTCTTTTTCGAGAACGCGCTACGATAAGCTTGGTTGAGTGAGCTGGCTGACCAGCTGCTCCGCGAGCCAAGAGTTAAGGACAAATTTCCCGGAGAATTGACCCGTATGGCAGATGCAGCGATGCAACCCAAGGCTCCTCCCGGCCGCAGGAAGAAGAAGCCCAAGCAGCTTGCGTACATCACGGAAGCCTGTACGGGGTGTGCTGGATCTCCCGTGTGCCAATCCTACTGCCCCGTCGATGAGTGCATGATCCTCGTCCAGAATCCAGGTGCCTCCACCTTCGGGGTCATCGAGGTCAATCCTCTCGCCTGTATCGGCTGCAAGAAGTGCACCGCAAAGGGGCCCGAAGGCACCTTCCTGGACGGGTGCCCATGGGACGCGATCGTCATGGTCGATATCGACGAATTTGAAACCAAGTACGGGGAGCTTCCTTTTTAGAGCCTCGCCCGTTGTTCATGTTCTGGCGGCCAGGGGCCTGGGAAGAACACGCCAGAGGCTGCCAAGATACTTCCCAAGTCCAAGTTTCGAGGTGGTTAAGGCTTTGACCTCGACGTCGATAGCGGTTCGTAGCACGCCGGTGAGAGGGTGCGAGAAAAAAAGGACCCACAGCCGTTGCTGTGAGTCCTTTCTGTTTTTTGGCGAGGACGACGGGACTCGAACCCGCAACTTCCGGATCGACAGTCCGGTACTCTAACCAATTGAGCTACGTCCCCAAATTGTGGGCTCGCTTATCTACCCTGCCCAACTTCGATTGTCAACCATCGACCAGCGCGTTTCACTGCCACAGCAGTCCTCAACTCTGGCTTGCAAGCCGGTATCTCTGACTATCCCATTCAAAGTCCCTGTTGAGGTACTTCTTCAGCGTTGCCGAAACTCGCTGGGTCAGCTCATCGATTCCGAGATCGGTTTCATAGCCAGCAATTACCACCCTGCTAGCGATCTCGGAAACCTTCAGCGGGCCCGAGGAATGGCTCAGCACGTCGATAATGTAGTCCTTCAGCCGGGTCTTTTTCTTGGGTAAGATCTCGTGCACGACCGTGGAGTCGGAACGTGTGGATCCTTCTTGCAGCCGGTAACGCCTCCCTTCCTTCTGGAAGGCCTCGTATCGCTGAAGCGCTTGAAACACGGTGTTGTAAAACGATCTGGGGTTCGTGGAGCTCGACTGGTACCCAACCTGGGGCAGTCGCCTCTGAATTTCAGCAGGGGCCAGAGCTCCACCCGCCTCGAGCAAGACCTGGGCAATGAAGTCCTTGAGATTACGCTTGCGCTTCCCTGCAAGGAAGCTATGCGCGGCTTCTGGCACATCAACGGCCCGCTGGGCTTCCTGAGCACTCAACTTCTCGAAGGCGTCAATCGCGTCCTCGATTCTTCGCAGCTCAAGTCGCAACCGATCCCGATCCCTCAGCAGATCAGACAATTGAGTGTTCTTCTTTTTCAACTCAAGGATCTCTTCAAGATCCTTGATCGTCAAGGAGTCCAGCCATTTCTGTGGAAGGTTTGATAGCATTCTGTCTCTCGATGGCCTGCCCAGCTCGGCAAGCGGACCAGTATTAAGGAATCAAACGTTGCAGGAAATCTTGAAAACTGTTTGGCAAAGGGAAGGCACAACTCCCGTCATCGCGGCAAGGTGGAGGCGCGGGAAACCGTTTTCCCTCTCAACAGCCTCGCAATGCCTTTATTTCGCA
Organism: Planctomycetia bacterium; assembly: GCA_005772855.1. GTDB lineage: Bacteria > Planctomycetota > UBA8108 > UBA8108 > SXIK01 > SXIK01. Next base: position 12,920 of record SXIK01000025.1, read on the forward strand.
GATGTAAGCTGCATGATCCGACGCATACGGCTCCAGTAGCACGAGAGACCCAGGGGCAAAGCCCTCCATATATTCATGATTCCCTACAAAAGGAAAACTACTATAACAAGTCAAGAGCTTTTCACCTGCAACCACGAACTATCAAACCCTCTAAATACCCAGCCAATTGTTACTCTCACTGCCGGGCAGGCCAGCCGCAGCTACCATTGGCATTTCCCTATGTGCTTCCTTTGGCAAGCATTGTAACCAGGTCGCCCCTCAACTCAACAGAATTTTTGGTCAGCGCGCCTGCCAGCTCAGGTCCCTCCAGGTCAGCTCCTCGAAGCTTCAGGCTCGGCAAGGCCTCCAAGATTATGGGCTTGAGAGATGGATCCCATAAGCCTTTTTCCAACGCTCCGACAAGCCTCTCCCTGGCATAGGCATGATCGAGAGCAGCACGGTGTGGACGCGGGGTAATGAGCGCCGCGTAGGTATCGAGAAGGCCCAGAAGCCGAGCAAGAAACGGAATCTCTGTCCCGACCTTTTGATCGGGATAACCGGTGCCATTCCAACGCTCATGGTGGTCTATGGCCATGTTGGCGACATCCCCAGACCACTCCTGGGTGCCAGCAATGAGCGCACAACCAATCCTCGTATGACTATGAATCGTCTGTACATCCGCTGGAGTGAGAGACCCGGCGGCCAGCGAGGCCGTCTCGCGGACAAACGCCATGCCCACGTCATGCAGAAACCCTCCCAGGACGAGGTTTCTCGTCGTCGCCTCGTCCCAGCCCAGGAATCGTGCCACCCCTGCGCAGAGTTGCGTCACCAGCACCGAGTGCGGCGCCACAACATCGCCATCGACGGGCCTTGAAAAGCCACGGAGGAGGATGGTGGCGTTCCCCTCCAGCAACTCGAGGACACTGTCGAGAAGGATCTCCGTCCTTGGGACGTTGATGCGGCGTGTCATGCGAACCTCGTCGAAGAATGCACGGGAGCGAACGAGGATACGCTCGACCGCTTCCTGGACTGCAGCATCGATGGACCCACCAGCGGCGATCTCCGCATTCGAGGTGAGGTCGAGCAGGGGAAGGCTGCCCCGAGCATCCCTGCCCCCCCCCTTCACGGCCCAGGCTGGGTCCAAGCAGCGTCGCTCCTGGCCCGGGAGGATCTGCCCCGCTGGATCCAGTGCTTCCACGAACCTGCTGGCATCGTTGTGGAAAAGATTTTCCTCGTGGTAACAACGAATGGCCTCGGCATCGTCCATTGTTCTCACGAGGGCCGGGATACGGTGGAGTCCTGCCTTCCTTGCGGCCAGATACCTTCTATATCCGCAAACCACCTGAAGGCGAGCCTCCCGATTGCGCACAAGAATGGGCGACAAGACCCCTATCTCGCGAATTGAACGCATGAGCCCTTCGAAATCCAGGATCTCGCGCGGAGGGTACGGTTCGTCGGCCCACAGGGTGCCTCCCGTGGGATCGTCCGTCGACGGGCAGAGTGCAATCCACTGGAGTTCGGCAGTGATGGTGGCCATGTGCTTGGACTTTTTCCTTCAGGTAAACCGGGTTCCTGTTGGTACCGGGAATCCGAGGCGGCTGGGGGCATTCAGCTTCCCCCTGAATTTGTTGAGCACCACACCGACAAGTGAGGCCTGAGCCTCCCCCAGAAGCATCCTCGCCCTGGCGAAATCCGGAGCCTCCGTTCTGTGCGCCTCGAGGACGAGGAGCGCTCCGTCGGTGCAGTTGGCAAGGGACCTGGCACTGCCCCCGGAGCAAAGTGCTCCCGAATCACAAATGACAAGGTCTGCGATTCTGGCGAATCGAAGAATCAGGGGCCGGAGACATTCGATACGCAGTTCCGTTCCAGCTCGGGCTGAAAAATCGCCTCCGGCCACGACTCGGAGCCCCTGTGTCTCCGTACTCACCGCGCAAGCAAGAATCTCTGCATCGGAGAAGCGACCAGCTTCCGGCGTTGGACAGGACCCCGTGGAGCTGAATCGATTCATGAGCTCGGCGAGACCTGGCCCTGACGCCAAGTGAAGAACGTTCTGGAGCGTTGGATGCTCGGGATTGCCTTCGATGAGGACAACCTGCAATCCGCGATTCGCGAGCGCAGCAGCAAGCCCCACCGCAACGGTGGTCTTTCCCTCAGAGGGGAGGGCGCTTGAGATCAGAAGTGAGCGCAGGTCACGTTCTTCAACGGCGCGCTCAACTGCGCCTGCAAGTCCGACGAACGCAGGCTCCCGCGCACAAGACCCTGGGGGCCCCTCTTCCCTGTCCACGGACCGGGGGATCGTGCCAAGGACTGGCAACCGGAGCCTGCGATGCGTCTCGTGCGTGGAACGAAATCGGGTGTCATTCCGATTCACAGCCCATGCTCCGAGCAGAGAAAGTAGCACTGCCGAGGTAGCCAGGACCACAACCCTTTCGAGCGAGCCCCTCGGTTGAGTGCCCAGTAGGACTTTGTTGTCCTGAAACTTCAGCTTCCTCCCGAGATAGGCACGCGGCTCTTCAGCGAGCAGCCTCCGCACGGCGCCGTCGAGGCGTGCAAGCTCGCTTCCAAGATCCTCGGCGCTCAATTGGACACCGGCAACCTCATCTCCTTTCGCAAGCGCTGCGGCTTGCGCAGTGACGGTTCGCTCCCGTGCGAGACTCGCCATGGCTGACTTGAGCTCTACGTGAGTTGTATCGAACAGCGCCTTCAGCTTTCCTTCGAGCCGCACTCGCAGAGCCTCGGCCGCTCCTGAAACGGCCAGGTGCGCGCTACTCCTGTCCCTGTCCACGCCGACAATGGAGGCCTCCCCTCCCGAAGAGCGCCAAAGAGCGGCCAATGCCAGTGAGGGGTCAGCTTCCTCGCTCGAACGTGGCCGACCCGTCCGCATGGCAGCGCTCCATGAAGAGCACTCAAGGCCAAACTGGGTCTCCGCCACAAAGATGGGTCTCCGTACCCAGGCCTCGGAGAATGCATGAGAAAAAGAGGCGGCTGCGAGGCACAAGAGGGGCACGTGCCACTGGCGGCGAACAAATAGAAAAGTATTTGCGATTTCCATGCAGGCTGGGGGGAACATGCCAGGTTGAATGCGAGTTTTTCCCCCTCGTTCAATTTCGGCCGCGCGAGGATTCCGTCTTGAGAAGGCCTGGAAAAGAGCTTAAAAGAGCTGACTCCTTGACCGGCCTTGAGTCCAGTCGACTCCCAAGGCTGATAATGCCCGTGAAAGGACCCGCCATCCCCATGAATGAAACGGCATGCCCAGCCCGTGTGCGAGAAGCCTTCGCCCAAATTAACGTGCCCGAGTCACTCAAACTCAGGGCCGAAGAGAGCCTGGCTCGATGGCTCGAGAATGAAGCGTTCGTCGAAGCTCGCCCCCAGCTCGACTATCTCATCGAGAAGGAGCGCTACAGCCTTCTCTTCGATGCCTTCTTTCAGGATATTCCGTTCGGGACTGGGGGTCGGCGAGGGGGCGTCGGTTTCGGTCCCAATCGAATCAATACCTTCACGGTTGCAACTTCCATCGAGGGTCACTCGAAGTTTCTGAAGCATCGCTTCGGTGCCAACACGGACTTGTCCGTGGTCGTGGCCTACGACGTGCGTGTCTTCACTGACCTGCGTGGTGTTTATGACCGGAGTCGTCCCAATCCAGTCCTTGGCCTGACGTCCAAAGACTTCGCAAGAATTGCTGCCAGCGTTTATGCCGCAAACGGGATTCGCGTCTGGATGCCGGATCCAGACAAGGACCGTTACATCTCCACACCGGAGCTCTCCTTCGCCATTCGCTTCCAGAAAGCCCACGGCGGGCTCAACATCTCGGCATCCCACAACCACCCGGATGACAACGGCGCCAAGATCTACAACGACAAAGGCAGCCAGGAAATTCCGCCGCTCGACGAGGAGCTGGCGCGAATTGTAGAAGCCACCACTTCCGCCAGGACCCTGCCGTTTGCCGAGGCTGTAGCAAAAAATATCGTTCGCTGGCTACCTCCGGAGGTATCCAACGCCTATCTGGAGACCAATGCTCGGGTATCCCGGGACCCTCGACGTCGTTCGGCCCGAGTTGTCTTCACGCCACTTCACGGGACGGGATTTCAGTCAGCGGGTGCGGCGTTGCTGCGCGCTGGCTTCGAGGTTGAGCTTTTCGCGAACCAGGCGAAGCCCGACGGTACCTTTCCAAACGTCCCTTTTCGCTCGCCCAACCCGGAGGTTCCCCAGTCACTTCTGGGAGCCATGGAGTACGCCAGAGAAACTGGTGCAGATCTTGTCCTGGGTACAGACCCCGACGCCGATCGACTGGGCATGATGGCGCCTCACAAGGGGCACTGGGTCTTCCTGACCGGAAATGAGATTGGAGTGATTCTGGCGCACTACCTTTTCTCACTCGAGAGCTCCAGTCGGAGTCGTGCGGCTAACAAATCACCGGCCGACTTGTACGCCATCACGACGGTAGTTACGACGTCCCTGTTCGCGAAGGTAGGCCGAGCGAACAAGGTGAAAATCGTCGATGACCTCGGTGTCGGGTTCAAGTACGTGGCGGATGTGATCAATAGCATCGAGTCCAAAGGAAGCTACCGGGACATCCGCTCCACGGTGAACGGGTTCGTGATCGGCATCGAGGAGTCGCATGGTTACTTGGTGGTACCTTCCATACGCGACAAGGATGCTGCTGGAGCTGCTGTTCTCCTTGCCGAGATTGCCTCATGCCTCAAGGATCAGGGCAAGTCTTTCACGGAGCAACTAGAGGAGATCTACCGCGAGTTCGGATATGTCCGGAACTTTCTTGTCTCGACCGTGATGCTTGGAGCAACCGGCTTCAGCAACATGCGCCGAATCCAGGAAAGCTTGAGACATGGCCCCCCCAGCACGGTCGGCGGACGTCGCGTCATCGAAACGATCGATCGCTGGTCCGAATCTGGCCCTCTGGGGAAAATCGTATCGGAGACCGACCGTATGTCGCGCGACTTGCTCACCTTCAAGCTAGAGGGTGATGCACGAATCGTACTGCGACCCAGCGGAACGGAGTCGAAGAACAAGGTGTATGTCGAGGTCAGCGGGAAACCTCTCGGCAAGACCGCTAGCCAGGAAGCGCTTCAAGCCGAAATGCGCCGAATTGATGCCGAAGCAAAGGCTCTCGGTAGAGCTTTCACCAGAGAGATGCTGTCGCGAATCAAAGTTTTTTTACCCGACCATGCGCTGGAGATCTCCGACCTTGTGGCGCTCGAGAACAAGATAGACTTCGCGGAAAGACTCCTACCCGAGCTCATGTCTCGCCTTGAGCGGGGCGAATCGGGCAAGGAGCTTGATACCTGGCTGGACAGTCGACTGAAACCCTTTGGCGCCGATGCCCGGCTCCTCGTCAAGCCAGCCGTCACCGCTTACGTCGGCGCTGGTGGCGTGTCGAAAGACGTTTCCAGGTCTCTGGAGCTCCTTTTTGGCCGATAACCTCGCATGACCCCATAACAGACAGCCGCCGCTCGACTGTAGAGAGCAATCAAGTACACTCATCCAGTTGGGATTTTCGGAGAACAGACTGGAGGAATCAGAATCATGAAGTGGCACGCGATTGGATTTTCCCTGATTTGCCTGGGGTGTTTTGCGTTCTTGGGCTGCGGCACAACAGAAGAGAGCGAGCTTGCGGGCCTGGACGCCCCTCTGGATAGCACGGTTCCACAAGACCCATCCTTACAGGAATGGAAGGAGGTCTGGAGCGTCGAGGTGCGTGGCAAGGACGTAAACTCAAGAAAGGTCGGGTACCTCGTCAGGAGCTTCACACAGGACGAGCCCGAGGGCCGCTACTTCGTGCGCGATCTGATATGGGATGTTCGCGGTTTTCTGCTCCCCGAGGGCAAGGCCTTTGCCGTCGACTCACGTTTGAGTGGAGCAGTCCCTCGAGACCTTGGAAACACGGGATTTGAGGGCGGCGTGAAAAAGATCTTGAAGGTGCCCGGCGAGATCCAGTTCCGGCCACCCACCCGATCCGCCTCCGTCTCCACGGGGAGCTAACAGCCTGTTGAACAAGTCCAACCCGGACCTTGGCGGGCGCACTGAAGTCCTGAAAAGGGTCTGATGCCGGAGGGTCCGAGCCGATTCCGTGGCTTCGGCTCGGACCCTCTTGCCTGACACAGGCCAAGACATCAAGACTGAGCGAACCTCCCCGTTCTCGGGGCTCTCCCGGCGCCTCGACTCTGGATTAGTTGTCTGAATCACAACCCAGGCTGCCCGTGTCGTTGTCCGAGGGATCTACCCCCGCCTGCGGGAATGGCTCGGAGGGCTGTGGGCCACCCTTGAAAAGGTAATTCAAGATCCAGATCGGATCCGACAAATCCAGTCGTGTGTCGTTGTTGGCGTCCCCGGCATCCTTGCAGGGCGGTACACGGCCACCCTGGAATATGTAATTCAAAAGGAACACGACGTCGCTAATGTCGACACCGTCATCCTTGTTTGAATCGCCACGAATGAAGCCCCGACGAATGTCGACTCCAGCCGAGTCGTGGACGAAAACCGGACGCACAGCCCTGTCACCTAGCAGGACGAGGTTGTGTGCCTCCGCAAGCCGCTCCGGCGGCTCCGGGGGATTCAGGTTGTTAGGCAGCTTGAGGCCATCGGCGAACCGGATCGTTGCAAAACCCTGGTCAGCACTGACCAGGATTCCTAACTTGAGCGTGGCAACAAGCTGGTCAGTGCCTGGGGGCAAAAATGGGCTGTCGCTGCCATGAAACCAGAATGGCGTTGCAAAGTCCTTGAGGGCGGAAATGAAAGCTACTCCTTCTCGATTGCGGGTTTCGGCAATGATGTACTCGGCACTCTGGGCCGAAAGCAACGTGTTCTCCTCCGTCTGAAGCTCATCTATGCGAAGCGCTTCGGGGTTGAACTGGATCACCATCATCAGGCCTGTGATCCCGACTTCATTCGACATGGTGACAGGAATCGAGATTCCCGTGTTGCTTGGAACTCCCGCCCCGGCCCCCAACTTGAACACGAAGCGCGGATCTCTGGCGTTCGGAACGGTGATCCCAGGGGTCGGATCCATGCCTGCGGTTGGATACGGCGGGGGCGGCTGTGGTCCCCCATTGAATAGCGCGTTGACAAGGTAGGTGTAATCACTCAGCTCCACCAGGCCGTTGTCGTTGACATCGGCCGCCAAGACACACTCCGGCACCGAGCGACCAAGAAAGAGAAATGCCAAGATCTCGACTCCGTCATTGAGGTCAACTACTGGGGTACCCCCTGGCGCCGTACCGGTGACATCGCCGCGAACAAAAACACAGTCGGCTTGAGCCAGGGCGCACGTGCGTGCAAGGCAAAGGCTCAGGAGCCCTCCCAGGACGAAAAGCTTGCCGCACTGGAGACTAACATCCAGGAACGTAATCCGGCATTTCATTTTTTTCTCCTCGAAATCAAGGGAAGCATGCACTGTAGAAACCCCTCCACAGCACGCAGGCGCAAGAACGAAAACTCAATCGAAAACCCAAATGGCTCGACCCAAGTTGACTGGTAGGCCATTGTATCAATGAAGGGATAGACTGCAAGCTTCGGTTCCAAGAAGATTTGATCAACCGTGAGCGTGGGGTTAGCATGGCGATAGCCGTCCCAAGGAGACGGGGAACCTGTGCGAATGGATTGTTGAACTCGAGGAGTGAATTGATGATGAGCCAGCGGATCGCCCGGAACGGCAGCTTCGGATGGAGCGGCGGCTACATAAGAGCTTGTATTGGGGCACTTTGCCTCGTTTGCTGCCAGGGAATTCTCCCCGCGCAGGCGCTACAGGGAACGCAGATCGAGTATCAGACTACAGGCCTTCTGCCCGGAACTGGCCGCGATGAGAAGCCCACCAGGGTCACTCAACTGATTACCCTGGACGCTACTGGCTCAAAGCTTCTCTACAAGGAGACTCGAGAGGGATCCCCGGGAATGCGCAGAGTAGTACTTCGAACTGACGGTCCCCAACCCGTGATTTACGAGCTCCTCGGCGGCGATCGTTACAGGGAGTACAGGGAAGACCTGAACCAGCTTCAAAAGGAAAGAAATGTTATCGAGGAGAATGAAATTCTCCGCGCGAAACGACTCAACCAGAAGGAGCGTGCGGTTTTTTTCAAGGAGAATTACTGGCTACGGCCAGACGGATCACGGGAAGTGAAGGTCTCCCGCGAGCCGGGCAGAAAGATCCTGGGATACAGTTGTGATCGAATCATCGCGACGGAAAACGGCCGAGTGATCGTGGACGGCGAGGTGGCAAGACTGCCGACGGTTGGTGGCGGACCCTTTCAGCTCTATCGAAAACTAGGCGCATTCTCCGACGAGGTACTGCAATCCCTCTCCAGCGTGGATGGAATCCTGCTGAAGGGCAAGATCACCGTGGTCCATCCGCTCAAGGCCAACGTGTTTGAGGTTGAGGCCAGGAGGGTGGACAACTTGCCGGTGGATCCAAAGATTTTTGAGGTCACTGGGCTCACGAAAGTCGAGGAGCCCACGGAAGTAAGTTGCTCGACTTGCGGAAAGGCGACAAACCCCAAGGCTCCAGGCGGCAAGGCATGGCTCGAAGACGTTTCGCACCTTTTCTGCGACGAGAAGTGCCAGAGGAGTTTCGTCGACAGGTACAAGTTGGAGAAATCCAAGGAGTCGCGAAATGCCAAGCCGCCCGAGAATCGATAGCAGACCGCCCGCAGCGTGAGCGCCACGAGCGGCGCTCGCGTTGCTCCTGAAGTTCAGCCTTGACTCCCCCTCCAGGAGGGATAGGATTGCGCCGCAACTGACCCGGTGGAACCGAGTCGGCTTGCGTGAGTGAAAACCGCGGGGTGTAGCTCAGCTTGGCTAGAGCGCTACGTTCGGGAC
>SXIK01000176.1 GCA_005772855.1 Planctomycetia bacterium
CAGCGGCCGTCGGTCGACGTGATCACGGGCCTCATCAAGGCCAACATGCCCTCACGAGTGTCTTTCCACGTCGCTTCGAAGGTCGACAGCCGCACGATTCTTGACCGAAACGGCGCGGAGAAGCTCCTCGGCAAGGGCGACATGCTCTACTTACCCCCCGGGACTTCAGCCCTGGAGCGTGTGCAGGGAACATTTATCTCTGACAAGGAAATTCGGGACGTGGTAAGATTTGCGGTCGAACAGGCCGAGCCGGAGTTCAGCCCCGAGCTTACCCGCTTCGGCGTGGAAAACGCCGCAGCGGGCGGCGAGGAAGACGAGCTCTATGAGCAGGCAGTCCGAATCGTGCTGGGCTCTCAGCGAGGATCGGTAACCCTTCTCCAACGCCAGCTTCAGATCGGTTACACCCGTGCTTCGCGCCTGATGGAGATCTTGCATGAGCAGGGACTCGTTGGCCCATTCAAGGGCTCGAAGTCTCGCGAGGTCTATTACACACTCGAAGAATGGGAAGCGGCGAATGCAAGTCGACAGTCGAAAGAAACCAGCACGTCAGAAGCCGGAGGAAACGCCGATCCGGGTGAACCTGATCAGCCTGGGATGCCCGAAGAACTTGGTTGACTCCGAGATCATCCTGGGCAAGGTGGGAGCCGAGGGCCTCGAGGTCACGGCCTCGGCCGAAGACGCCGACGTGATCGTCATCAACACCTGCTCCTTCATCGAAAGCGCCAAGGAGGAGTCGATCCAGACGATCCTCGAGGCGTGCGAGCTGAAGAATCGGTCGGGATCACCCAGGAAGGTAGTCGTTACGGGCTGCCTCGCCCAGCGCTACGGCACAGAGCTTCGCAAGGAAGTCCCGGAAGTGGATGCCATCATCGGCCTTGGCGAGTATGACGACATCGGCACGGCGCTGCGGGCTCTCACGGCAACAGGGCAAAAAAAGAAGGTCTTCCGCCTCGGCGACCCCGACAAGGCGTGCAATGCCGAGGTCGGCCGCTTCCGCCTTACGCCCCGACATTACGCTTACGTCAAGATCTCGGAAGGCTGCGACAACCCCTGCACTTTCTGCTCAATCCCCTCGTTTCGCGGTGGCTTTCGCTCGAAGCCGATCCCCATGATCCAGGAGGAAGTCCGGGAGCTTGCGGCGAATGGAACGAAGGAGATCGTGATCATCTCGCAGGACACAACTTCCTACGGCATCGATCTCACCGGGAAGCTAGAGCTGCCAAGGCTCCTCGAAAAGATCGCCGAGGTCGACGGCATCCGCTGGATCCGCGTCCTGTACGTCTACCCGTCCTTCGTGACGGACGAGATGATCGACTCCATCGCGTCGATCGACAAGGTCGTCAAGTACATCGATATCCCCCTCCAGCATATCTCGGACAAGATGCTGCGGCGCATGGGCCGGCGCTCGAACGAAACGAAGACGCGGGCGCTCTTGAATCGAATGCGAGAACGGATCTCTGGCCTCTATCTTCGCACGACCTTCATCGTTGGTTTTCCGGGCGAGGATGCTGAGGACTTCACGAGGCTTCGGAATTTCGTCGAGGAATTCAAGTTCGAGCGCCTCGGGGTCTTCACCTACTCACAGGAAGAGGGTACGCCCGCCGCCACGTTCTCCGACCAGCTCCCCGAGAAGGCCAGGAAGGCCCGGCTGGAAGAGATCATGCTCCTCCAGCAGGAGAACGCGTTTCGCCACAACCGCTCACGCAAAGGCGAGATCGCGGAGGCACTGGTTGACGCCGTGGAAACCAAGGCTGGCAAGCCCCCGGTGGTTCGGGCCCGCACGCTCGGCGAGGCTCCCGAGATCGACCCGACCGTATTTGTCCAGAGCCGAGAGGAGACTTCCACCTTGGCCCCTGACATGCCCCCAAGCTTTCGGGAGCTGCCCTTGAAGGGTTGGCGGAAAGAGGCCTTGAAACCTGGCGATTTCACCAAAGTCCGAATAACTTCGAGCCTGGACTATGACCTTTTAGCGGAGCGCATGGCATAGAATTGCCACCAAAGAGCCGATCCATGGACGGAACCGCAGACCCAGGAGGCACAACGAAAGCCCCAAGCCCAACCCGTGGAATCCGCCTGCGCGAAGCCGCCAGGGAGAGTCTCTGGAACCTCCCAAACCAGCTAACCATCGCTCGCCTGATTCTGTCGGTGGTCTTTTTCGTCCTTCTGGCGCTCGAAACCCACGGAACCGTGTTCCTCTGGGGCACAAGGCCGGTCTTGAACGCCTCCTGCCTGGTGTTCGTCTTCGCCGTCGTGACGGACTTTCTGGACGGCTACCTTGCCCGAAAGTGGGAGTTGACTTCAACCTTCGGCCGCATTGCAGACCCCTTTGCCGACAAAATCGTGGTCTGTGGTGGATTCGTCATGCTAACTGGGGTGGCCCCCCAGCTCATCGAGCCCTGGTTCGCGGTCGTGATCATGTTCCGTGAGTTCCTGGTTTCTGGACTCAGGAGCTTTCTCGAGTCCAGGGGTGTTCCGTTTGGCTCTGCCTTCAGTGGCAAGGTCAAAATGTTGGTCCAGAGCATCACGATTCCCCTCGTGATCCTCTACGAAGCCAACTTTGCGCCATTGCGTACAGCCAGTAGCCATGGATTGGCTGACGGCGTCTACTGGATCACAGTCGCGTTCATTGTCCTGACGCTGCTTACAACCGTCTACTCCTCCGTTGGCTACGTTCAGCGGGCAGTAGAGCTCCTGCGCGGGAGTGGATCAGGGTGATAACGTGGCAAGGCCAAGGCACCGCGCAACCCATGCGTCGCCAGCATTCCGCGTTCCGATAGCGCTCAAGTTTGCGGTCTTTATTGCGTTCCTCGTGGTCGGGTTCATGGCCTGGCAGACGCACACGGCCACGAATGAGGCGCAGCGGAGACTCGATTCCGAAATCAACAAGAGTGGCGTCGAGGTGACCTCGGCCATCGCGCTTGTCCTTGCCGAGAGTTGGACGGAGAATCGCCCGGAAGTCGAGAAGAGACTGAAGCAGATCCGGGAGACGCCCGGCCTCGGCCAGGTGCTCGACATCATCGCCTATGGGTCCTCCAACCAACTGCTCGGCACCGCAACTGGCAAGGACGGATTTGGCCGCACGCGGGGCACGCCTGTCGCCAACTCCCTGGCGAGAGATGCTGCAACCGAGATCAACGAGTTCGCCTACGATGGCGAGCCGGTGCGAGCATTCTCGAAGCTCGTCGGCGCCGGGCGTGTCGAGGTCTACCTGTCAGCAGCCAATATCGAGCGATCACGGTCCGAGTTGCGCGCGGCCATGACCCAAGTTTCACTCACGGCCTCTCTCGTGGCCGCGATCGCCGCCTACTTCCTCGCACGAGTCTTGACGAGCCCGATCCGAACGCTGATGCGGGACATGCGCCAGATAGGCCTCGGAAACCTTGATCACCAGTCCAGGGTCCGAACAAAGGACGAGCTGGGTGACCTCGCTCATGCGTTCAACATGATGTCCACCGGACTCAGATCGGCCCAGGAGCTAAGGCTCGAGCAGAAAGCGCGGGAACAGGAGCTCTCGCTGGCAACCCGCATCCAGGCAAGTCTCCTGCCATCCGATATTCCCGACATCTTGGGCTTTGACGTGGCGCACCACTACGCACCAGCCAGGGAGATCGGCGGCGATTACTTCGACTTCCTCCGAATCGACGAGGAGCGGGTGGGAGTGGCCATCGCCGATGTTTCGGGCAAGGGGGTTCCAGCCGCATTGATCATGACCATGACAAGGAGCCTCCTTCGCATGGCCGCCAGGGCAGAAGTCTCACCCGCCCGCACCCTCGAGAAAGTCCATCGGTTTCTCACGCCCGACATGAGCCCGGGAATGTTCGTGACGATGGTCTATCTCGTCATCGACGAAGCTACCCGCGAAGCACGCCTCGTCCGCGCAGGACATAATGCTCCTCTCTACTTCACAAAGGGCCTGTCGAAGGTGCTGGAACTAAATCCCAGAGGCCTGGGCTTGGGAATCCATCGAGAAGGCGCGCGATTCACTTCCGCGCTCTCAGTACAAAAAATTTCCTTTCACCCCGGGGACGTTCTGCTGACGTACACGGATGGCATCGTTGAGGGAAAGGACAAGCATGGGCGCGACTACACCGAGACGCGGCTCAAGGAAGTGCTCGCGGCGAAGGCTTGTCTGAGCGCTGAGGGTATAGCGCAGGCAATCCTACAAGACCTCCAACGGCACTCCCGAGGAGCCGAACCCTCCGATGACATCACGTTAATTGTCATCAAGGCCCGGTAAAGAATCCGAGGCCCCCAATCCCTCGGCGGAGTGTTGCCCCTTGTTCGCCGCCTCCCATGAACCATGCTATTCTTCCGTGCGATGCACAAGACGGCTACCCTTCGTGAGGACTTCAAGATTCATGCGGAGGCCTCGAAGCTTTTTGAGTTCCGAGAGCGGCTGTATCGGATTTGCACCGATGAGGGAATCCCGCCGCAGCCCGCAAGGCTCATGGTCCTCGCGGTCGACGAGGCGATCTCGAACATCATCGAACATGCGAAGCTTCCCGAAAACGACAACAAGATCGGTGTTTCAGTGGAGATCGATGAGCATCAGTTGGTTGTCCGAATCAGTGATCGAGGCAAACCGTTCGACCCAAGGCCGATCCGGAGGGAGCCCGATGGATGCGCCTACCCACGTCGGGGCTTTGGTCTTTACCTCATCCAGAAGATCGTGAACCAGATCGATTACGAGCGCACGAGCGACGGCAGCAACATGCTGAAGCTAACAAAGAGCATCGATTGAAGGAGAGTGGCTGCAAATGGCTGGCTTGAAAGTACATCATGAAGAGAACAGGGACGGTGTGGTCTACTTCGAGTTGGAAGGCCTTCTCGACCCTCACAATTTCGAGGTATTGGAAGCCCTCTTCGAGAAACACTTTGCTGCCGAGGTTTATCGATTCGTCATCGATTTGCGGCGCCTGCAGTATGTCTCCAGCTCGGGGGCCGGCGTCTTCATTGGCGCAGTCGGCACCTGCCAGGACAACGACGGCAACATCATCCTCGTTCAGCCTTCCCAGGAGGTCAAAGAGATCTTCGAGCTGCTTGGGGTTTACCAGATATTCCCCGTGCTTCAGACGAAGCTGCAGGCGGTCGACTACTTCGCAAAGAAGGTTCAATAGTCTGCGGAAGCGGTTTCCAAAGCTGGCTTCTTGAGTAGACTAATTGCATGTCTGCTCCTCCGCCCCGGCCCAGCTCTCCCTTTGATTTCGGCATCGACGGCTTCGTCTACGCCACGATTATCATCAAGCCTTTCCGCCTCGATCCCGTACTCGAGGCATTGCGTCCCTTCCACTTGATCTCGCTGATGGCCGCGGAGGTCCGTGGCTATGGAAGGCAAAAGGGACACCTCGAGCTTTACCGGGGCTCCGAATACTCCATCTCCTTCATCCCCAAGATCAAGCTCGAGCTGGTGGCCGAAGCAAGTGAAATTGAGGAGATCCTGAGCGCTGTCCAACTCGCGGCTCGCACTGGACGAATCGGCGATGGGAAGGTCTTCTTGCAGCGCCTCGACAGCCTGCAGTCTGAAGATCCCGTATAAGAAGCGCCTCGCGGCGTCCATTTGACGCAGTTTTCAGGCCATCATAGACTTCGTTGCTTACAGGGGGGGACAACGGCTCGAGGACATTGCCGAGCCAAATTATGAATCGCTGGAACGTGGGCTTCACGACAACCTTTTTTGAGAGGGAAGATGAAGCTCGAACTTACTCAGCGGCTACACCAGAGTCAGATCCTGGCCCCACAGATGATCCTTTCCATGGACATCCTGCTCCTGGGAGTGCAGGAATTGGAGCAGAGGATCGAAAAAGAGTTCGCGGAGAACCCGGCACTAGAAATTACAGAAGCCCTTGGCAAGGACAGGGATGCCAGGACAGCCGCCAAGGACTCCGAGACTCCCGCACCGGCCGAAGCTGAGCTCTTTTCGCAAATCGACAACTTCCAGAACTTCCTGGGACAAAGCTTCGGGGAGAATCGCTTCAAGTCGCGCGCAGAGTCGAGCAACGACCGATCGGAAATGCTCCAGAATACGGAGGGCAAGCCCGGCGGACTCCGCGATCTGCTGATACAGCAGATTCACCTTCAGAGCCTCCGATCGAAGATCACGGAAATCGCGGAGGAGATCATCCAAAACCTCGACCACAAAGGCTACCTGTTGGCCCCTGCCGAGGAGATCTACGCTGACATGTCGGGCAGGGAACAGAAGGAGGACTTCGACCTTGCGCTCGCCGCCGTCCGTGGGCTGGATCCCGCCGGCGTCGGGGCGGAGAACCTGCAGCAATGCCTTCTGCTCCAACTTGCCCGTGACAAACAGGACTACTCGCTCGAGTCGGAGATCATCATCAACCACCTCGAGGATCTCAGGCAGAACAAGATCCCCAAGATCGCTAAGGACCTTCACCGGACAGTGGAAGACATCAAGGACGCGATCGAGATCATCACCTCCCTCGATCCGCTCCCCGGCGCTCGGTATGAATCCTCACCGACAATCTATATCAAGCCAGACGTCATCGTCGAGAAGATAGAAGGGAAGCTCCAGGTCCGCATCGAGAATGGCTCAGTCCCCCAGCTCAATATCAGCGAGACTTGCCGCAAGCTCCTCAAGGAGTCTCGAGGCAACCCCGCAGTCGCGGGCTTCGTCCGAAAAAAGATCGAGTCCGCGCAGTGGCTCATCCAGGCAGTGCGACAACGCCAACGAACGCTATACGACATTGCGGTCGCCATGGTCGAGTACCAGCGAGACTTCATGGAGAAAGGTCCGCAGGAGCTTCGAGCCATGCGGATGCAAACGATCGCGGACCTGGTCCACGTTCACATCTCCACCATCAGCCGAGCGATCAAGGGCAAGTATGTCGAAACTCCATGGGGCGTTTACGAGCTGCGCTACTTCTATACGGGAGGCGTCGAAAAGGCCGGAGGCGAGCTCGAGTCTCGGCGTAACGTCTACCGCCAAATCGGAGAGCTCATCGCGGAGGAAAACAAGCGAAGCCCGCTCTCGGACTCCGATATATGCAAGAGGCTCCAGGAACAGGGCCTCGACATCGCACGCCGCACGGTGACGAAGTACCGCGAGCAGGAGAAGATTCCGGCGTCAAGGTTACGACGATTGTTCTGACGGGCTGCCAAGCCAGAATTCCCCCCTGGCGCGGGTCAAGGGAGAGAATCTTGGCAGTGGAATTGTCAAGTCAGGGCGCCCCTCGACATCTCGGTGAGGGCTCTACCCATCGGTCCCATCGGCAGACTCGGAGTTCGCGTGCGAGCTGAATAGCCGCTCCTCATCCTCGAGGCTCGTCGGCTCTCCTCCGGGACGGGAATCCCCGTACTGAGCTTGCACGTGAAAGGCTCGATGTGCCCGGACACGGACACGAGAACGGGTCTGATTTGTCTTCGCGTCGACCCACCTGTCCTGAACGAGGCGTCCTTCTAGAACCACGAGGGCTCCCTTGCGAGCCGTCTTGGCCAAGTTCTGGGCCCAACCATCCCAGATCTCGCAGTCAAAGAACTGCCCCTTCCCTGGCTTGCCGTCCTTCGAGCGACCGCCATTCACTCCGACGCTAAAGTTGGCGACCGCGTTGCCACTCGGAAGATGTCGGACCTCGAGATCGTCGGTCAAATGCCCCATGAGATGCACAGCGTTCAAGAATGGCATGATGCGCTCCTTTGGCGTGAAAGAGATGCGTCCGCGAAAGAGACCCCGGGAAGCAGTGGGCGGGTCGAGAAAGCAGAGGAGGGGAGGGCTGATGGGGTGGGAGTGGAATGAGTTGAATGAGCAGGTTGAATGTGAGGCAATGCATGCGGACACGAGTGTGGGACTTCCCGGGGACAGCTTGAGTCGCTCCGAAATCTAAATGACTCCGAGCCATCAGGAAGCTCGGCGGTGTTCTGAGGTCACCTGGCTGCTGTAACAGCCCCTTCCGACTGTCAACAGCTCAACTTGTCCGCAGTCGGATCTGATCCAAGCTCCGGAAATGGAGTCGGCGGCGGGAGTCCTCCCGAGAAAAGGTAGTTGAGCAGGTAGATCGAATCGGAGATGTCGATGACGCCACTGTCGTCCGAGTCGAGCGAGTCGATACACGAGGGGCTGGGTCGTCCAAGAAACAGGTACCCAAGCGTACTGACAGGGTCCGAAAGATCGAGCTTGGCATCGGCCGTCGAATCGCCCCGGAGGAAGCGGAAAACCGGCGGGTCATCACTCCTCGACAGGAGCAATAGTCCGCTCGGCGTGGCAAAGGTTGAGCCGTCGTCAACCAGCCAGCCGTAGGACTCACCCGTGTCGAGAACGTCATCGTCCTTGTTCAAGTCGACAAGAGCCACAACGGAGTCCTTCGTGTTGTCAAGTACAAGGACACCAAGGCCAGGGACGATCAACAAGTCGTTGATGGAGCCCACTGGAACCGTGGAACTGGAGTCAAGCCAGGACGTAACCTCTCTGTTGTCGGCCAAATCGCCATCACCGTTCCTGTCTTCCAGAAGGAGAATGCGGCCGGTGTCGTTGTCACAGGCCAGCACAGTGCCAGCACTCACTGCGACGGCGTCAATGTCGGCGAGTAAGAGATCCCCCGATGTTTGGTGAAAGAGCTGGACCTCCCCCTCATCGAGCAAGTCTCCGTCGCCGTTCATGTCGAAGAGCCTGAAAATCGCCTTGAGCTTGGTGTCGCCGGCGAAAAGGGCGCCGTCCGCGGCGAGGGCGAGAGACTCGATGTCATCCAGAACGGGGAGGGAGAGCGCAGAGGCATCATAGATGACCTTCACCTCTCCCGGGTCGAGCGCGTCATTGTCGGAGTTTTCATCCTTCAGCCGCAGAATTCTGTGAGCGCCGCTGCCATCGTCGCTAACGTAGTAGGAGCCGTCGGGGGCTGCCACAAGAGTGTTTGCGGTCGAGAGCTTGGGGCCGCCAGCGGAGGCATCGTAGAAAATCGACACCTCCCCCTCATCCTGCGCATCACCGTCACGGTTCTTGTCTTCCAGTCGCAGCACGGCATCTACCGTGCCCGCATCAAGGAGGAGAATCGAGCCGCGATCCCCGGCGGCCAGGTGTGACGGGTTGGAGAGGTCCGGCCCAGCGCTCGCGTCGTCGTAAAAAATTCCGATTTCGCCAGGCGACGCTTGTTCCACGAATCCGGACCCATCCAGATCCTCGAGCCTGACGACCCTGTCGCTACCGGAGTCGCAAACGTAAAGAACCCCGTCAACTCCCACAGCGGAAACAAGAGGGGAGAGCGCAAAGACGACGAGACTGGCCAGCAGTTGGCCCCTACGAGACATGATCATGACAACCTCCAGATCGTTGCAATTTCACTCCGGCGAAAAAAACCACTCTGGGCTGCCTCGCACAGCTCATGCCATGAAATGACTTATAACATGATTATGTATTGTGGTTATACTTAATGCTCTACAGATCACATTACTTCATGGTAAACCCTCTGATCAGACACTCCGACAAGGGGCCACCCTGTCACTTCCAACCAGTTCGCCTGTGCGCTGACACACTTCGACTCAACCCGGGGGTGAACAGCCGCTCACCCAGGCATTGTTGCACGGGCTGACTGCGGTCCGCCCCATGCCCGCTCCTGAAAAGGGGGCCGCGAAGGGAAGGGTACTGGCTGGGGGAAGCCCTGGGGGGCCGACATTTGGTCACCGACTTGCCGCGTGGAGCCATCTATAATTCCCCGCCATGCGACTTCACAAATATATCGCCAATTGCGGCTACACTTCACGACGCCGCGCAGAGCTTCTCATCCAGGCTGGCCGCGTCCAGGTAAATGGCAAGGTCCTGACGAGCCTTGGGAGCACGATCGACCCGGAGAAGGAGGTCGTCCTCGTCAATGGAGAACGGATTCAGCCTCCCACGCCCATGACGATCGTCTTCAACAAGCCTGCGGGCGTGATCACCTCAACTCACGACACGCACGACCGGCTCACAGTGATGGACATCTTGCCAAAAAGCTTGCGAGACAGGGGCGTCCTTCCCGCTGGTCGCCTCGACCAGGACACCGAGGGCCTGCTTGTGCTTACCAACGACGGAGACCTCGCCCACGAGATCACTCACCCGCGATATGAGACCGAGAAGGAGTACCAGTCGATCGTGTCGGGATCCCCGTCCCCGGAGAACCTCGGTCGTCTCGAGAAGGGTGTAAGAATTGAAGGAGAGATGACGGCCCCCGCAAGAATCGAGAGCGTGGAGCCGGTCGGCTCGGCGACAAGAGTGCATATCGTGATCCATGAGGGCAAGAAGCGCCAAGTCCGCCGAATGTTTGAGACGATCGGACATCCGGTCCTTCAACTGAAGCGCGTCCGCGTGGGCGGCCTGCGGCTCGGGGACCTACCGACCGGCGAATGGTGCGAGTTGACGAAGGGTGAGATCAGCACCCTGCGTGGCACGTGACGGAGGGGCGCCGCCAGGCGGCCGGTGCGGGGGAGGTCTTGCTCCCCCGCGAGGAGTCTATTTCCCGCCGCGGTTCAGAGGCAGGTAATCCTACGATCTGCTGAAACACGTCAGAGCGCTCATCACTTTTCGTCAGCTTTGTTGCTCGCCTCGTCAGGCCTGGTTTCGATCTTTTCTTCGGTCGGTGGGTTGACGCTTCCCCCGGAGGCCGCGGCCTCCTTCACAAGCTCCTCGAAATCCTTGATCGCATCGATAAGCTGCTGAGGCAGGTTGTAGCCGCTCTGCTCGAGCTTCGTCTTCTCCTCAAGTAGTTTTTTTAAACCTGCGGCGGGGTTCTCCGTGTTCAAGGCCCGCTGATCACTCACGATGAGATGGACCTCGCCGATGCGCTCCTTGGGAGCGTCCACAGGGCCCCTGGGCTCCGGCTTGGCGGCAGCCCCAGTCGTGCCAGCGACCACGCCTGGCGCCGGGACAACGACCGCTTCGGTCCCGGCCTTCGGCTCCATCAGCTTCAGGATCATGAAGCCGAGGATTCCGAGGACCACGACGATCGACCCAATGCCCATCACGAGCGTCTGTTGGTCGACCTTTCCCCTGGCCTTGCCCGGCGCTGCCTGCTTTCGTGAGCCAACCCCGCGCGAACGGGCCTGTTGGGTCACTCGCTCGGCGCCCGCAGCTTGACCAGTCCGTTTCTGGATCGCCTGGTAGACTCGCTGCACGTCCTGCTTTTGAAGCAGATTGTACTTCTCGAAGACAGCGCCAATCATCGGCCGCCGACCCGTCTCCCGCTCTCGTTTTTCGCAGATAGACAAGATCTTCTGCGCATCGACCTCCTTCACGAGGCCGCTAGTAATCGCGATCTTGCAGAAGAGGATGTCTTCCCTTGCGGACATGGGCTCAGATTTCTTGCGGGGTGGAATGGACAGACTTGGCTTCAGCGAGGGCCAGAGTGGCCAATCCTAGTCTTCTCTCGAGAGGTGTCAAGAGACAAGGGAGGCTCGGGCCTCGCCAGGTGACCCGAAAATGCGGGTAACGTTGCGCGACTTGAGCTGCGCATACGGTTATTGTGTTCGGCTCGAACAGCCTTCCTTGTTCTCATACCCCGCCATGAAGAAGAGCCTAGAAACGATCTTCAACGTCGTCATCGGCACTGCCGGCCACATCGACCACGGCAAGTCCACCCTTGTGGAACGGCTCACCGGCATCCACCCCGACCGCCTACCCGAGGAAAAAGCCCGCGGCCTCACGATCGATCTCGGCTTCGCCCCACTCACGCTCAAGAGCGGCCAGAGAATTGGGATCATTGACGTTCCCGGTCACGAGCGGCTTGTGAAGAACATGGTGGCCGGCGCGACGGGCATCGACCTCGTCTTGCTCGTGGTTGCGGCCGACGACGGAGTCATGCCGCAGACACGGGAGCACGTTTCGATCATGCAACTCCTTGGCATCACGGAGGGCATCGTCGTCCTTTCGAAGATCGACTTGGTTGATTCCGAGCTTCGTGAGCTGGTGAAGGAGGACGTTCACGACACCCTCAAGGGAACCTTCCTCGAAGACGCTCCCGTCGTCGAGATTTCAAGTGTCACGGGCGAGGGGCTCGACACCCTTCAAGAGACGATTCACTCCAGGATCCAGGCATTACGGCCGAAGGACACCACCGGAATCTTTCGCATGCCGATCCAGAGGGTCTTCTCGTCCAAGGGGTTCGGCACCGTGGTGACCGGCGTTCCGCTTCGCGGGAGCACGGTGATCGGCGACACACTCGAAGTGGTTCCGCTCGGGAAAAAAGGTCGCGTTCGTGGCATCCATGCCTATCGCGAGGCGACCGACATGGCCCGGGCCGGCCACTCCAGCGCGATCAACCTCACCGACATCGACTACCGCGAGGTCCACCGGGGAATGGTGTTGACTCAGCCGGGCTATTTCCAGGGCTCCACGATGTTCGAGGCCAGGCTCCTGTACCTGCCTTCCAACACGCGCCCGCTGCAACATCAAGCCGCCATTCGCCTGCATGTGGGAACCGTCGAAGGCCTGGGTAAGGTTTACCTTCTGGAGAAGAAAACGGTGGATCCGGGTGAAGAAGCGTATGTACAGTTTCGGTTCGATGAGCCGATCGTGGCTGCGCCGGGGGATCGCTTCGTGTTGCGCTTGCACTCTCCTCTCGAGACGATCGGCGGTGGCGAAATTCTGGACCAGTCACGCTGGCGCCTCAAGACGGGTAAGGCCCATGTCCTGGATCTATTGCGTGAAAAGGATGAAGCCGTCGGGGATTCGAAGCGATTCGTGGCCAACGTGCTAAATTCGGCGGGGTACGAGGCAACGTCCGAGAAGGACCTGGCTGTGCGATGCGGCCTCCCCCCCGGGGACGCGAAGACTGTCGTGGACGAGCTCGTCGATTCGGGCGAGGTGCGTCGAGCGAGCCGGGCAGGGCTCTTGATCGCTACTCGGAGGCTGGAAGAGGCTCAGCGTGAATCACTCAGAGCCGCGGAGCAGTTCTTCCGCGAAAATCCACGCAAGCTTTTCCTCGACAAACAGCAGCTCCGCCAAACCCTGGGAGCACACGAAGTCTTCTTCCAGGACCTGGTAACAAAGCTTGAGACCGGGGGGCTCGTGACCGAATCGCCAGGAGGGCGCCTCAAGTTCCGCGATTTCGGCCCACGGCTCAACCCCGAGGAAGCGAAGGTCCGGGCCGAGGTCCTCGCGGATCTCAAGGAGAACCTTTTCGCTCCGCCCTCTCCAGCTGAAATCAGTGGACGGCACGGGCGAGATCCAAGGACCACGGTGCAAATCACGGAGCTGCTTTGCGAGGAGGGCGAAGCGGTAAAGCTGGCGGAGGATGTCTACCTCCATCGCGAAGCAGTCGACGAGGCAAAAAAGCGCCTCCGGGCGCACCTCGAGCAGCAAAAGAGCATCACGGCTTCGGACGCAAAGACCTTGATCGGCTCGACAAGAAAATACGTTATCCCGCTCCTTGAGTTCCTCGACCGCGAAGGCTTCACGGTGCGCAAGGGTGACGTCCGCGAGCTGAAAAAATAGAGACAGCGGAGCCAAGTGGTCGTGCTGGCGCAGCAGCGTCAGAGCGAGCTAACCGACGGCCTCCAATGCGTCTGGACTTGTTCCTCCCCGAGGAATTGTGAGATCATGGGAAGATCCAGGTTCCCTGGCACCCCGGGAAATTTAGACCGGGGCTTCTCTTTGTTTCCAAGTCACCCCAGGAGGATTACGCCATGCGCGCCTTGACCCTGTTCACCTTGATTTGCTTTCCGGCTGCGGCTCACGCTGCCCTGAAGACGAAGAGCGTGGAATACAGAGACGGGGACACTGTGCTCGAAGGCCACTTGGCCTGGGACGATGCCAGGGTGAAGCCGGACACCTCGGCCCCCGCAGTTCTGATCGTGCATCAATGGCTTGGAATCACAGACAACGAACGAAGCCGCGCCGCGAAGCTCGCCGAATCTGGCCTCGTCGCCTTCGCCTGCGACATCTACGGCAAGGGGACGCGTCCGAAGGACGCAAACGAGGCGCGGCAGTTCTCCGGCAAGTACAAGGGAGATCGCCAGCTCTTCCGGCGCCGAGTGAACCTGGGCCTCAGCGAACTCCTGAAGCAGACGGGCGTTGACTCGAAACGCGTGGCAGCGATCGGATATTGCTTCGGGGGCACCGGCGTGCTCGAGCTTGCGCGCAGCGGAGCCAACGTGGCCGGCGTCGTGAGCTTTCATGGCGGGCTCGACTTCCCCACCCCCACCAGCGGCGACTGGACCAGGACCAAGGTCCTCATCCTGCACGGCGCGGATGATCCCTTCGTGCCCGTGAAGGACATCGAAGCCTTCAAGAACGAGCTGAACGAAGCGAAGGTCGACTGGCAAATGGTTTACTACTCGGGTGCGGTACACTCCTTCACGCAAAAGGAGGCCGGCAACGACAACTCGCGCGGCGTGGCCTACAACGAGAACGCCGACCGTCGCTCGTGGGCGGCGATGAAATCGTTCTTCGAAGAGACCCTGGGAGCGAAGTAGGTGCACTCAGCCATGGAAATCACCATCACGAAAATCATACACTTGCTCGCGATGGGCATCCGGGTTGGGGCCGGACTCACGGCCCCACTCGACGTCCAACGCACGATCCGCCTCGGCAAGCCGCACACGGACCCATTACTCGACCGCCTTCGGTTGACGGTTCGAATCTCATCTCCGCGGGAGTGGTCACCGTGGCAACAGGGCTCGCCCTCGTGTTCCTGACGGGCGGATTCAAGGCCGTGGCGCCAAGGATCCATGTCGGGATGCTCCTGTCGCTGATCGCCCTTGCAGTCGGCTGCGTGGGCGTCGTTCCAGCTCTCCGGGGACTGGGCCCTGCTCTCGCGTCTGGCGATGAAACCCGCGCGAGGCCCCTGGCCTACGGTTTGAGATCGCGACATGGAGCGAGGAGATGCTGCGACTCATTGTGCTCGCCCTGAAGGTAGGCGCCGGAAAATGACATCCCTGGCCGCCACTTCTGTGGCAGGCCACGCAGGCTTCATCCTCCCTCTCCATTTACCCGTCAACGGGCTGTCAAGCTGGGAAGCACCCGGACGCGCATATTCTTGAACTGCACACGGCACGTCGGGTCGTGGAACTGGAACGCGAAGCGCCCGCGTTGATGGCTGTCTTTCACGATTTCGTTAACGGTCACCTTGCCATTGACCTTGATCACCACGTGATTGCCATACGCGATCACCTCCTGCGTGAACCAGGTGTCGGGCGGGACAAGATACTCGTAGACAGGCCTGAGGAAATAGAGGCTTCCTGTTCGGACAAGGTCGCGTTGAAATGTGCTATTGACTTGGGCCTCGAAACCCTCTGGCCACTTCTTGCCCTTCTTGGCCCGGAAGTACATTCCGCTGTTTCCGTCGTCGTTGATTTTCGCCTCAGCGGAGAAGTGGAAGTTCTCGTACTCCCTCGGGCTGAAGAGGTGGCCATGCTTGCTGCCAGGTTTTCCCTGAAGAACGCCGTCGACCATCTCCCACTCGGCCTCGTCAGGCTGGCCGTCATCCCGCTGGTTCTTGGTCCAGTGGCTCAGGGTCACACCGTCGAAGAGAGGCAAGAACTCGCTTGCCGGCTTCTTGAGGCCTACAGTGGCATCGCCCTCGTAGCCTGGCACATTCATCGCCCAGAGCAATCCGCCAAGGACGTGCATCGTGTAGACCGAGTTCGTCCAGACATCCTCGCGATGCCCAAGCGCACTGTAAAAGACCTTCCCCTTGCCGAAGTCTCGGCACCAGGCGACCGCATAGTCGCCATCCGCACGCTTGGCGCTCTCCTGCCTCTCGTGGGACGAACGATTCACGCTCAGGATCACGTGCACACGGTCGCGGGAATAGTTCTTCATCTGATAGATCTCGTCCTGGATCAGCCACTTGTGCGGCACGGAAATAGCCGCCGGGTGGGAGGGATCCTCGACATCGATATGGATGGGCGGGTCACCGGCATTCCACGGGTGACCGTCGAAGGTGCCACCCAGCATGTCCCAGTAAGGCTCCCAGTCCGCGAGCGTGTCGGTCGCGCTGTGGACACCGGCGAACGCATGACCATCCTTCACCCATTGAATGAGCGCCTGCAAGCCATCCTTGGTGAAACCCTTGGCCAGGAGTTGTTCCATGGTTCCCGTCGTATAGAAGAGAACCACATCAAAGCCCTTGAGACCTTCAGCGGTCACCAGCTCGCCAGTGTCGGTGGTCGTTGCGACGAAGCGACCGGAGTCCCGGCCAAGCTTGGCCACGACCTCCCTCGAGAGTGGGCGCGAGGAATGCGCATACCCGCCAGAGGTAGTGACGTAGAGAAGCTTCCTCTGTGGGATCTCCTCGACCTTGATGTCCCTGTACAGGACCTCCACCGGTCCACCGGCATGGAGCTCAAGCGCGATCAAGCCGCTTCGCGGGATCTTGTCGTCCTTCTCGGTGTATTCCGCAGTAATCAAACCGTTCAGCCTGAGCGTCAGCCGGCTTCCGATCGCATGGACCTCGTAGCGATTCCACTCCCCGGGCTTCTTGAGGAAGCGCGCGACCCAGTCCTGGCGCGCCTCCTGGAGCGTCCCGCGGCGCCGCACATCGTGGAGGCTACCAAAGTGACCAACGCCCATGTCGGCCTGGTAGCCGGCAAGGATGAAATCCTCCGGCTTCTCGGCCCGCGCACTACGAAATTGGACCCCGCTGTTTCCAGTCAAGATCTGGAAGTCGAGAGTCAAGATGAAATTCTCAAACGGCATTTCGTGGACGAGGAACGTATCTGAACCGGTCTCCTTGTCCGTCTTGCCAACAATGGCGCCGTCCTTCACGGACCAATGGTCGGTCTTGCCCTGCCAGCCAGCAAGGGTCTTTCCGTCGAAGATGGGCCCAGCCCAAAGAGCGCTCGCCAAGCTGCCAACCCAAAAGGCAAGAATGCACACAAGATTTCGGCGCATGGATTTCCTCTCAACAAGTGATGAATGTGACAGCGAACCCGCACAGCATATTGGGGAGAATCCGCTTTTGCACTTCCAAAGGTTGCTTGCCGCCTAAGGGGATCGCCAGGCAGCAGTGAGAGACAAAGATCAGGCCTCCGAGAGATCCACCCGATACGCCTCCTCGCCCGCCTTGCCCTCGAGGGCGCCGCCCGATGATTCCAGGGCGTGGAATGCCACACCCGTCGCGAGCGTCTCGCCTTTGAGGTAATCAAGGTTGCGCTCGAGGGCACTTCGCAGCTTCTCGCCGCACCAGATGTGGAGCCGAATACGAGCCTCATAATTGAGCGCTCGATCGCTCCTGAGGCCGTTGACGGCGGCGACGAGCTCGCGGGCCCACCACTCCTCGATGAGCTCGGGGGTCAGCTTCGTCTCGATCACGAGCACGACGCCGCGTCCGGCGCGCGCGGCGTAGCCCTCCCGAGGCGCCAGGCCCACCTCGATCTCCTCGGGTGAGAGACGCACCGTCTGGCTATCCACAACGATCTCGCAGCAACCTTTCTCATCGAGCGATCGACGGAGCCCGGCGGCATCAGCCGATGCAAGAGCGGCTTTCATCTTCTGAACCAGCGGCCCGAGGCGGGGCCCAATCAGCTTGAAGTTGGGCTTCAACTGGTACGTGACGTACTTGTCAGCCTCCGAAGTGAACCGAACGTCCTTGACGTTCAACTCGTCCTTGACGAGTGGCAAGAGCTCTGAAAGCTGCGCCTCCACTGATCTTTCGGCCAGGACGACAACCGCTTCCTGAAGCGGCTGGCGTACGCGCAACTGCGCCTCGACCCGAGCCGCACGGCCAAGCGCGACGATCTCGAGCACAAGTCCCATGCGCCTTGCGAGTCCCTCGTCGATGAGTGCCTCGTTGCATTCCGGATAGGAGCAGAGGTGCACGCTCTCCGGGGCCCTGTTCGCGAGCGGACCGGCCACCAGGTTCTGGTAGAGAGCTTCCGCGAAGAAAGGAACGAATGGAGCAATGAGGCGGGAAAGGGTCGCGAGACACTCGTGAAGCGTGGCGTAGGCGCACAGCTTGTCCGGGCCAAGACCGCTGGCCCAAAAGCGGGCTCGGCTGGCCCGCACATACCAGTTGGATAGCCGGTCGACAAAGTCGAAGAGCGCTCGAGCGCCCGAGAGGATGTCGTAACCATCCAGCGCCCTGGTCACAGCCAGGACCGTGAGCTGGAGCTCGGAGAGGATCCACCGGTCCATGAGCGACCTTCCGCCGGCCGGCGGCGCACTGGCGCCCATCTGGATCCCGAACTCGTCGATGTTGGCGTAGATGACAAAAAAGCCCCAGACGTTCTGGAGGCGGATGAGGAAATCCCGCTTTGCGTCAGATACTCGCTCCACGCTGAAGCGGATGTTGGTCCAGGGGTTCACCTGACTCAACAGGGACCAGCGCAGCGCATCGGCGCCGTGGAGGTCAAGCACTTGCGTCGGGTCGAGGTAGTTCTTCTTCGACTTCGACATCTTGAACCCCTTCTCGTCGCACACATGCCCCGTGACGAGGCAAGTCTTGTAGGGGTGCGGGAAAGGAGTGGAGTCATGGACGAGCGTGCTTTCCGCCAGGAGCGTATAGAACCAACCTCGAGTCTGGTCGATAGCCTCCGAGATAAAGTCGGCGGGAAACGCCGCGCGGAATGCGTCCTTCGAACCAGCCGCGTGAGGGTAGCCCCATTGCGCAAACGGCATGGCGCCCGAGTCAAACCAGCAGTCGATGACCTCGCTCACACGCCGCATCCGGGCCCCGGGATCCTTCGGCGAACGGTAGGTTAACGAATCGATGTACGGCCGGTGGACCCGCAAGTGGTCAGAAAGGCCCGGCGTGCACTCTCGAGCCTTGTCGAAGGCCTCCGTCCCATCAATTCCAGGCTTCGCAAGCAACTCCGAGTAAGAGCCGACCGCCTCCATGTGACCCGTCGTCTCGCACCGCCAGATGGGGAGTGGCGTACCCCAGTAACGCTCGCGAGAGAGGGCCCAGTCGACATTCGACTCGAGGAACTTGCCAAATCGCCCCTCGCCAATGTTGGCAGGCACCCAGTTCACGGCGGCCGAGTTTGCGAGCATCTTGTCCCGAAATCGGCTCGTCGAAATGAACCAGCCTGGCCGTGCGTACTGGATCAATGGATCGCCGTCCGCGCGCCAACAAAAGGGGTACTCGTGCTTGTAGGTTTCCTCCCGAAAGAGAGCCCCCCGGGAGCGGAGCTCACGAATGAGGCCCCGGTCCGCATCCTTGCAGAAAGTCCCGGCAAAGCCGGTCACTTCCGCAGTCATGAGCCCCTTCGTGTCAACAAGCTGCAGGAAGCCGAGGCCTTCGGACTTCGAAAGTTTGTAGTCGTCTTCCCCGAAGGCCGGGGCCATGTGCACCAGGCCCGTACCAAAGCCCTCGGCCTGCGAAGCGTCGACCGTCACAAAGGGCGCCGCCACGATGACAAAGCTCTTCCCCCCCTCAGGCTTCGCATACGGCAAGACCTGCTGGTAGCGTTTGCCGACGAGCGAAGCGCCCTTGAAGGGCGCAGAAACCCTGACGGGGGCGACGTTCTTGCCCAGCACCTTCGGGACGAGCGCCGCGGCCATCACCAGCGTCTCCGAGGTGCCAGCCGTCTCGGACGCGCCGAGAGGCACCTCGACCCTCACGTAGTCGGCATCCGCGTTCACGGCAAGGCCGACGTTCGAGGGAATCGTCCATGGCGTCGTGGTCCAGGCAAGATAACTCACGCCTGGATCGTCCTCGGAGCGGAACCGGACGTAGACGCTTGGGTCGGCGACCTCGCGGTAACCGAGGCCCACCTCGGCGGCGCTCAGGGCCGTGCCGCCCTGCGCCCACCACCAGACGATCTTGCGGTCCTGGTAGAGGAGCCCGCGGTCGAAGAGTTGCTTCAAGGCCCACCAGACGCTCTCGACGTAAGGTCGATGGAAAGTCGCGTACGCGTCGGACATGTCGAGCCAGAATCCGATGCGCTCGGTCAGCTCCTCCCACTCCTTCGTGTACCGGAAAACGCTCTCGAGGCAGCGATGCGTGAACTTCTCGATTCCGTACTTTTCGATACCCTCCTTGCCAGAAATCTTGAGCTCTTTCTCCACCTCGATCTCAACGGGAAGCCCATGAGTGTCCCAGCCAGCCTTTCTGGGCACGCAAAACCCACGCATCGTTTTGTAGCGAGGGAACAGATCCTTGATCACGCGCCCGAGGACGTGCCCGGGGTGCGGCTTGCCATTCGCTGTGGGTGGGCCTTCGAAAAAGACGAAACGGGGCCGATCGCTACGAGCATCGAGGCTCTTGTGAAAGATCTTGCGGTCCTTCCAGAATTGCCGCGTGCGAGCCTCCTCGCCGACGAAGTCGTAACGTTCAGGGAGTGGCGCGAATGACTTGGGGGCGGAGGGCATGGCGTTCGTTCAGGCGTTGAGCAGCTCTAGAGATCAGGCTGCCAGAGATAAAGAAGCTTGGGGCCCGAGCCCACCCATGGGACCTTCAGGCCAAGTTGAAACTCCGTGGCGCCAGGGTTTGGCGTCTCTGACTCCGAGTAGATGTTGGCTCCTCTCTTCAGGATCCGCGTGTAGCGAACGATCGTGGGACTCTCAATTCCCGCCCGACGAACGGCCTCGTCAATCGCGTCCGCGAGATAGCCCGTCTGATCAACCAGCTTGAGCTTCACCGCCTCGACTCCCGAGACGACGCGGCCGTCGGCGAGCTTCAGAATCTCGTCACGTGTAAGCCCCGGCCGGCCCTCCACAATCACGTCCAAGAAGCGGTTGTACATGTCATCCACCAGCCTCTGGAGCACGGCGCGCTCATCGTTCGTCATGGGCCGAAAGGGCGAGTTAAGATCCTTCTTGTCGGCGGACTTGATCGGCGAGAACGACACGCCAACTTTCCCCAGGAGACCGGAAACGTCCAGGTGCTGTAGCAAGACGCCGATCGAGCCCACAATGCCAGTGGGACTTGCAAGGATGACGTCGGCCGCCATGGCAATGTAATACCCGCCGGAGGCGCCCTGATCTCCGATTGAAGCAACGACCGGAATTCCCGTCTGCTTCTTGAAGCGCTGAAGCTCGTGGTGTATCACGTCGCACGCAGTCACCTCACCCCCCGGGCTCGAGATACGCAGCACGACAGCCTTCACCTCGGGGTCACGCCGCAAGAGGCTCAACTTGGCCTTGATCTCGGCGACACTGTTCTCCCGCGGCAGGAGTAGACTGGAGCTCTCTTCGCCCGAGATCACGCCGTCGACATCAACAATCGCGATCTTCTCCTGGCTGAAAAAGCCAGCACCCTCAACGAGCACCTGCTCGGTGAGCTCGGGCCCCCGAAGCAAGTCCCCGATGGGGATCACGATGCAACCGCTCGAAAGCACAACGAACGCAAGAAACAAGGGAGCAAGTGGATAACGCATGAAAAAAGCGTGTCCGGGGGTTTAGTTGACCGTCGCCAGGGTCCTGGGTGAAGCACCAAGTGCAACCGTGGGCGGAGAATATATCCAGGAGAGCCGACAATGCCAAGGCGAAGCCGCCCGAGACCGGAGCCCCTTCGCCAGCACAACGGCCAAGGCTCCCTGGCGCGACACCGGCAATACCTCTCCGGACTCACGGGACGGGTACAATTCGAACCGCATCGGCGCAGGTGGTGGCGTCGCCAACGGCCTTGATGGTGATGACGGCCTCGCCTGTGAATCCAAATGAACCAACCGGAATCCACTTCCCGCCGTCGGCCTGCTGGTTCGAGGTGACGCTGGCCAACCCACCGGCATGAATGATGGAAATGGGGACTCTTGTCGAACGGCTCGGCCATTCTGTCCACCAGAGGTAGACAGTGTTTTCACCCATCGCGGGCACCCTGAAGGTATAGGTGGATCCACCGCTTGCATAGAGAGACTGAGACCCGTATGGATTGCGACCTCCGGACCTCCTCCAGTTCCCGGTCGAGGAGGTCCCCGGGGCGCCATCATCCGCAATGACCTCGCTCCGCGGTGGCGGCTCACGCGCACCTTCAGGCAGCAGGCAGATCGCATCCGCGCAGGTAGTGGCCGTTCCCTGGGCCACGATCCTGACGGCGGCCGACGTACTGAACGAGAAGTTTCCCAGGAGGTTCCACTTGCCTCCGCCCTCTTGCTGGTTCACCGATACCTGACTCGTTCCGCCCGCGTGCTGGATCTCGAACGGCACGCTTGTCGACCGGCCAGGCCATCCGGTCCACCACGCATAAACACCATGGCGTCCCGGATCCACTGACCCAAATCTGTAGGAGTACGTGGCTCCGTTCCTCGCAAACAACGACGTGGATCCATACGGATTGGCGCCCGAGGACCTGGACCACTTTCCTGTGAAGGACGTTCCCGATTGGCCATCATCAAGCACAAGAGCGTGAGCCGTCACGGCGGCGTTGACCGAGAGAAGTCGCTGCGTTTCGCTCGACCAGATATGACCGTCCTCCTGGACACTGAAGTGGATCTGATGGATCCCTCGCGTCAGACGCGTGGTCGTGAAGGTCGCCTTGTCGGAGAGAACACCATCCAGGCTCGAGCGCCAACTATGGGCCGTAATGAGCCCATTTCTGGGAACGCCTTTTCCCTTGAAAGTGACGATTTCTCCAACCCGTGCGGGGCTGGGCGTGATCGCGATAACCTGCGCGATCGGCGTCGATCCGCTCGACCGGGTGACCAAGTTGCCGTGCTTGCTGAGACGGTACTCCTGTCCGCCGATCTCGAGCCCGTACCAATCGGGCTCATCGATCCAGTTGTAGCTCGGAGGCGAGTCTCCAACCCCCATGGGCATGACCAGCGTGACGAACTCATCGAACTTTGCCTGGGTCCGGGGAGAGACCTCCACCCTGTACTTGCCGAGGTCGGACAGGTTCCTGTCGTTGGTGGAAACATCTGGCGCCCAGCTCTCACCTCCATACCTGAAATCGTTGACTCCGTAGCCGTTCTCATCGAGCGGGCCGCCACCGATCGTGGTGAAGGAGTAACGTTCAGGATGCAAGACATCGATGACGCACTTTCCCTTGCCCTTGTAGCCATGGGCGGCAATGCGCCCGGAGCTCACGGTGGGCAGCCCGGAGAAGTGCCACGGGATCGCTTTCCTCCACGCCGCGTTGGCGCTCTCGATCCTGTGGTAAGAGAGAATGATCGGATACCGCGAGGAGCTCTTCAAAATGAGCCATTGACACTCCAGCAGCTTGACACGGGGGGGTTCGTCGTACTCCTTCAGGTACGCAGGGGCAATGTCCGCGTGCAGGTAGACATAGTCGGACTCCTCTTCCATCCCCGTGAAGCCCCCCTTCTTCCAGGCACGACCACCACCCTCTTGCAGCAGGTCCTGCACGTTGTAGGGAACGGACTTTCGCACTGCACCGTCCTGATACTTTTTCCAGTGCTGCCCGCCGTCATTCCCAATCCTGTCCGCCGGATCATTGCTGGTCTTGCTGTAGCGCTCGTAGACTTCGGAGGGGTTGAAAATGAGCGGAACACCGCTGTGGGCGATGCTTCGCTGGTACCAGTTCCTGTGATGTTCCCCGCCAACCACGGTGTTCCCGGAGGCGTAGATACCCCTCCCCAGAAGGACCATGTCGTCCTTCCAGGAGATCTGAATGTATCCACTGTCGAGGTGTTGATGCCAAAACGTGAAGTGGCTCTCCGCGTTGATATGTACGATCGTGGATGCAGGATAATCCCAGGAGTCACGGAAGAAGAACGATCCGGGAGGACTGAAGAGCCTCGCCTTCTGGTAACCGGGCCGCGCGTCCCCAGGAGCGAGACCCGAGACTTTCGCCTTGTCCAGGAACACGACATCGTAGGGTTGGTTGGGCGCGTAGCGCGCATCCCCGTTCTGGACCCCGCGGGCATCGAGATAGTCGTACATCCAGCGCATCTGGGGATCCCTCAGCCGGTCCGCCAGGATTGCCACCACCGATCGAGAAGAGTTGTGAAAAAAAGGATGTGTCGAGCGGGCCGTGTCAGCGAAGTTGAACATGTCACCGTCGCCACGGATCTCGGTGTTGAGGTACCACTCGGGGATCTTGCGAATCCAGGGCTCGTCCGCGAATGGACGGATGTTCAGCGTGGAGTTCGTAAGCACGCTGAAGAGCCAAAGATCGTGGTAGGCAACGAGAAACCCGTACCAGGACCCCTGCAGGTGCCCGCCATCCGAACAGTAATGGCGAAGGGTTTCCATGAACCCGACGCCAGGGGCGTACCAGAAGTTCAAGGCCTCCTCCAGAGGCTTCTCCCACCCCGAAATCTCTCCCGCAATGGCGCACATGCCAATCAACTGCACCGCCTGATCCCCGTGGGAGTGCCCACCCACGTGCTCCGTGTCGAAGTTCGAGAGCTTGTCGCAAAGCGCGATGATCTCTTTCCCGATGGTCGACAGCTTGGACGCGCCCATGTAGGGGTCCTCGTGAAGGATGTCGTAGACCAGCGAAAGGGCCATGACGCGCCATCGAGCCTTGGTCGAGTCGGTGATCGAGTCGAAGGACAGGGTGGTGATGTAAATGGCCGCGTCAATTGCCTTTCGCTTGTAGGCGGTGTTGTTCTCGAGCCAGCCCGCGAGGGCCAGGGTGAAGACCTTGTCGGCGCTGGCGTCACCCTGGCTCGGAAGCAAGGCCTCGTTCGAGAAGGTGTGGTTCTTCTGGCACCACGGAAGGATGACGGTGCCCCACAGAGGCTTCCAGTTCTCGGCGTCTCTGACCCTCTTGAGGAGATCCGTCCTTCCCACGTGCTCGGCGTCCCCCGTCTCGCGAAAAAAGAGCCGAGGATGCGCCGGGTAAGGCTGAAAGGCGATCGGCGCCGCCACCACAAGCCTCACCGTGCAGAGGCAGATGAAACCGGCACGCCAAAGGGATATGGCACTGGTCTTGATCTCCATCCGTGCAACTCCAGTGAAGTGTGATTGCGACAAGAAAGGCTACCCCTCCACGTAGATTACACGGGCAGAAAGCGGGAAGACAATGGCCGGATGGAAGAAATGAAGAGCTCGAAACGCGGCCACAAGCTCTCTCGCAAGAGATTCCTCGATCACTTCAAGGGCCCCGAGGGCCAGGTCCTCTGCCAATTTTCCAGCTCCTGGGGCGTATTCAGGCTGCGAAAGAGCTCCTCCGGATTGCCGGGGAGGGGCCCAGCGTAACTCGACAGCGCCCCCAATTCCGAGAGATCCAGGGTGCGCACCCCGGAAATCGACGCCAGCGCCTGCAAACTGCGCGTCCCCGATTGAAGGAGCCCTCTGGCCGCGGGGAGCAGGGCCTTCGAGTAGACCGCAAAGGCGGGCTCGAGGCCTCGCGACCAGCACGGCACTGCGCCAAGCGCGTCGGGCTCGAGCGCAAGTAGCCAGAGAGCTCGAGCCAGTTCCAGGCTCACATTCGGCATGTCCACGGCGACAAAAAAGGCCTGACGGCTCCTGAGTGAATCCAGCACCGTCGACACCCCTGCGAGCGGACCCTGCCCTTCCACGAAGTCACAGACCACCTCGATTGGCTTCTCCGTCGTGGCTTCGCATCGCCGCAAGGCCTCTCGCAAGCCTTCCGACGGGCCCCGAGCGGCAACGGAGATGATCAGACGATCACAGTGCGAAAAAAGCCTCAGCGCGAGGCGCTCGATCAGGGTCGTTCCACCCACCCCGAGGAGCGCCTTCTCAGAACCCATGCGCTGACTCAGACCGCCCGAGAGGATCACCGCAGCCTCGATCGTGGGGTCCCCGCGTGACATCAGAGTCCTGCGAACCAGAAAGCCGGATGGATCTCCCCCGCCCGGACAACGTCGCGGTCAGACGGGAGTGTGACGATGGCATTCGCCTCGGCGAGCGACGAGAGAAAGCTCGAGTCCTGCTCACCCGGGCGCACGACGCGATATCCCCCGGGCTCATCCGGCTCCACCCGGGCTCTGAGAAGAAGCACCCGGCCGGGTTTGTAAGGATAGTCAAAGGGGAAACGCACGCCGAAAAGCTCGGGAAGCACGACTCCCTCGCCCCGCAAGCGCCGCAAGGCAGGCCGCACAAACACCTCGAACGAGATCATGGAGGCCGCGGGATTGCCCGGCAGACCGAAGAGTGGACGGCCGTCGAAGAGCCCAAAGACCTGAGGCTTCCCTGGCCTCATGGCAACCTTGAAGACGTGCCCGGGCTCCGCATGCTCCCGCACGACGACCTGAACCCAGTCGTATTCCCCGGCACTGACCCCGCCCGTCGACACGATTGCATCCAGGCCGGCGTCGACCGCTCGTCGAATCACACGCAGCACCTCCTCCTTGGTGTCTCGGACGATTCCAAGGTTCACGGGCTCCACGCCAGCGCTCAAGAGGAGGCCAGTCAAGGAGTACGCGTTCGAGTTTCGAATCTGTCCAGGGCCGCAAGGAGACCCAACCTCGACGAGCTCATTGCCCGACGAGACCACCGCGACTCGCAACTTACGGGTGACACGAACCGGGTCCCTGCCGAGGGCCGCGAGGATCGCAAGCTGCGGCCCGCGGAGCACGCAGCCAGGCTTGAGCACCAGGTCCCCGGGACGCAGATCGCCGCCGGCGCACCGAATGTTCTGCCCCAGCCTGGCCGGCCGGGTGAACGTGACGTTCCGATCATTGAAACGTGTCACTTCATGTGGGATTACAGCCTCGGCACCCGAAGGCAGCGGTGCGCCGGTCATGATCCGCTGCGCCGAGCCTGGTTCGAGCACAAGGCCGCCGGGTTCGCCAGCGGCAATCTGCCCAGAAACTCGCAGCGTGACAGGGCTCGCCTCGGACGCGCTGGCCACATCTGTCACTCGCACCGCAAAGCCGTCCATTGCGGAATTGTCGAAGGGCGGAATGAGCTCGGTCACCACAGCTTCCTCGCGCAAGACGGCTCCGTAACACTCGGCGAGGGGCCGGGCCTCGGCGCCAAGAGGCTCGAGCAGGCCCAAAATGACCTGTCGGACTTGCTCCAGCGGCCTCAAATCGTGACCCAGCTCGCGCGGCGCCATCACTCGCCTTTCACGCAGGCAAGCACCCAGTCAAGGTAGGCGGGATTGCCCCCCTTGACCTTGAGCACAATCACCTCCGGCACGTCATAAGGGTGCTCCTTCACAAGCGCCTCGGAGGCTGCCTGGGCGACGTCCCTGGGGCATTGGATCACGAGTAGGCTCTCCGAGTCGAGTTGCACCTGACCCTCCCAGCGGTAAACACTTGTCACCTGCGGCAGAATATTCACGCAGGCGGCGTGCCTGTTCTCGACGAGGAAACTCGCGAGCCTCTCGGCGTCATTCTGCGGACACGTGGAGAGGAGGACGCAGATCTTTTTCTCGGGGTCGTCACCGTCCTGGCTCATGCAAGTTGATGTAGCGACGAAATCGCCAGAAGGCAAGGCGCAGAAGACAACGGGCGGCAATCCGCAACCCGAGGCTGGTGACAATCGGCCAGATTGCTTTTGAAATCCTACCACCTGTGCCTGTTGACTATTGCGAGATGCGAAAGCGATTGAGAACACTGGCCGGGGCCATCTTCTGGACCGCAATGGCGGTGTGGGGCGGTCGCCTCCTCACGGAGGGCCCGAGAGACGACGCCGGGACGCTCGGGAAGCTCCTGGGCTTCCTCGCCGAGCGCGAGAGCCAGTTTCTGATCGAGCTTCCCACTGCCATGCTCCTGCGCGTGGGCGATACGGTCGAGGCCAGCGGCAAGACCGTGGGCGACGTGGAAGCCTTGCTCGATGAGGACGGACGGGCCACCCCTGAAATTTACGGCTGGACGCAGATGGTCCGAATTCGAATCCACGACCGTGACCGCACGACCTTACGCTCCGGAGCGCGGGCGCGACTTCTGCGGG
Source organism: Planctomycetia bacterium (assembly GCA_005772855.1). GTDB lineage: Bacteria > Planctomycetota > UBA8108 > UBA8108 > SXIK01 > SXIK01. Next base: position 27,632 of record SXIK01000176.1, read on the forward strand.
TGCCGGAAGCGGCCGCATGGGTCGTAAAGACACTACTGACCGAGGAAACGATTCCAAGGATTGCGTTCGAGTGGAACCAAGCAATGTTGCAGCACCGCGAAGTGATCTTCACGCTCCTCACCCCGATCATCAGGGATCTGATCCTCGACCTCGAGGCGCACATCGAGGCGGAGCTGCCGGCATTTCTGAGGCGCCATGAGGCCGAGGTCAAGTCCCTCGGCGAGGAGTTAAGACGAGGTCAGCCAGCCGAGCGGCTCACCCAGCTCTTCGAGGAGGAAGTCTGGCCAATCGCGCAGTCGAAGTTGGATCCAATCATCGCGAAGATTTCGGACGAATTCTGGGAGAGACTGCCCTTGTGGAGCCTCACCTGGAGACTTGCGTACCAGGCGCTCCCGGGCACCGACAACGACCACCTGCAAAAGGGGTGGCTCAACTTTCTGAACCGCGAGGCCATGCCTATTCTCCGCTCGCACACCGACGAGATCATCGCCTTGTCCAGGGATATCGCTGCGGAAGCGCTGTCGCGCCAGGAGGTGCATGGAGCCTTGCGCGACCTCTTCGCCCTCTTGATTGCGCAACCGAAGTTCCACGTGCTGACTCAAGATTTCTTGCGCGAGGTAATGCTCGACAATCCGGGCTTTCAAGCAAGACTCCTCGAGAGGGCCCGTTCTCCAGACGTTGGCAGGGCGCTGGAGGCCGCGGCACAGCACATCGAGCCGATGGCAAGGCGCATGAGCGACGTCCTGTTTGGCACCCGGGAAGCAGGCATAACAGTGGAGTTCGCGAAAGTCCTGCGCTCGCAAATTCTGCTCAAGGATTCTCAGCGATTCGTGCTCAACCTCGGCCAGGATGGATCCCCCCCACTCCCCGACGGCACCCTCATTCGTGCGACCGTCGAGGTGGAGCACGCCCGATGAGCACCCCCCCCGAGATTTTGTCATCCAGCGGAATCAGTATCCGTGGTCTCACCCTACGCGTGGGATCGAGGACTCTGCTGGAGGACGCCTCCGCCGATTTCCCTGCCGGGCAAGTCACGCTGGTCGTTGGGGCGAGCGGCGCGGGAAAGAGCGTACTCCTGCGGGTGCTCGCAGGGCTGTTGGGGCCTGGCAGCGGCACTGAAAGCGGTATTTTCCACGTCTCGGGCTCGATCCGGATTGGCAACACGGAAGTCTTGCGCGCCTCGTGCACTCGGCCGCCCACGGGGATCGTGTTTCAAAGCTTCGCGCTATTCGATGAGATGTCGGTCATCGAAAATGTCCAGTTCGCAGCCGACCACCGGGCGAAGCAGGAAGGCGGAAAGACCCAAGGCAAGATCGACGCGCGAACGCTCCTCGACGACTTCCAGGTCCCAACTTCCGCTCCTGTGAGCGCCCTGAGCGTAGGCCAAAAGCAGCGCCTCGCGATCGCCCGCACACTTGCCTACGACCCGCCCGTGATCATTTATGACGAGCCGACGAGCGGTCTAGACCCCGCCAATGCCGTCCACGTCGCACAGCGGATCCGCGAGACCGGCGCGCGGTACCACAAGACGAGCATTGTGGTCACCCACGACTACTCCAACCTGGCCTCCATCGCACAGCGTGTATATCTCCTCGACCCGCGAACGAGGAGCCTCACGCAGGTGCCCGTGAGCGCGCTGGACCAGATTTCCACCCACCTCGCTGGTGCCGCGCGGACGCCAGAGCCACCGCCCTCGACGATGCCAGGTGCGCCGGCACGGCTCGGCCGTGCCGTTGTACGCTCCCTCGAAATTACAGGCGCCGCGATGGAGGTCGCAGCACTGTCGCTCGGCGCCCTCGTGCCGATCTGGAGGAGTCCACGGTGGGGCTTGCGCTACCTGCGCCACTACCTCGGGCTCATCGCCTCGCCGTCATCATGGCTCTACTTCGGCTCGGCGGGCGTCATCGCGGGATTCGTGTCGACTCACTTTGTTTTCAAGTTTCTACCGCACAAACAACACACCTTGCCCCTGATCGCCGACGATCTTCTGACAGGCCTCGGCTTCGCGCTCTATCGAATCATCGTGCCAGTTCTGGTCACGATACTCATCGCCGCTCGCTGCGGTGCTGCGGTGGCATCGGACGTGGGCAACCGAGGCTACTACCACCAGATCGACGCGTTGCGCTCGCTCGGGGTCAAACCGGAGCGGTACCTCCTGACCAACATACTCCTGGCGTTTCTCCTGGCGACGCCGTTCCTCGTCGGCGCTGGTTTCCTCGCCGCCGAGTGGACAAGTCTCGTGGTCTACGCCCACAACTTCCCGGCGAACAATCTGGACTACTGGAGTTCCCACTTTCACCGGGACCTCAAAATCCCGGGCCATTTCCTTTATCGAGGCACCGGCTGGCTTGTCCTGAAAGTCCTTGCATCGGGTCTCGGAATCGGTCTCGTTGCATACCACGTGGGCCTCAGACCCAAGATGTCTGGAGTGGACGTGAGCCGGGCGATCACCACAACGATCATCTGGGCAACGCTTCTCATACTGCTTGTCCACTTCGCCTTCGCCTTTGTGGAGTTCTAAAACACGCTCCTTCTCCTCAACCGGGGCAGGTACAAGTCGGTCTTCCAAGAAAAACAACCAAATTTTTTCGATTGAGGGAACCAGAAATCAGTGTAACTTCTGGCGTCTACTACCCAACCCATTTAGTGGAATTCTAGATCCCATGCACTTGAAAACAAGAAAACACCGGGCCCTCTGCACTTTCTTTGTTGGCCCACTGACCGCCATATTGAACCTTCCGCTGCCCGCCTGGGCGGCGGAATCCGACGTGGTTCTTCCGCCATTTACACCCAGAGAGGACACGATTCTCTACGTCGTTCTTGCCTCTGCAATCACTGCCCTCGCCTACGGGATCTACCTCGCGAGAAAAATTTTGCAGACGCCCCAGGGTACCGACCGCATGATTGCGGTGGCGAAGGCCATCCAGGAGGGGGCCAAGGCTTACCTGACCCGCCAGATGCGCGTCCTTTCGCTCTTCATCGTCTGCCTGGCGGTGATTCTCTTTTTCATCTACAAGGGGATCTACTTCGACAAGGCAACTCAGACGGTGAAGTGGGCCCAAGTGATCGGAATCTCCGCGGCATTCCTTGTTGGGTCGATACTGTCGGCCGCAACCGGCATCGTTGGAATGTCTGTGGCAGTGCGGGGTAACGTACGCACCGCCAACGCAGCTCGCACGAGCTTCAAGAAGGCTCTCGAGGTCGCGTTTCAGTCGGGTACGGTCACCGGCATGTTCACGGTGGGCACGGGACTCCTGGGCGCAGCAGCCGTCCTGTTAATCTACCGCGAGTCGGCCATGCAAGTTCTGGTGGGCTTCAGCTTCGGCGGAAGCCTCGTGGCGCTTTTCATGCGAGTCGGCGGCGGAATTTACACCAAGGCAGCCGACGTCGGGGCAGATCTTGTCGGCAAGGTCGAGATGGGCATTCCAGAGGACGACCCACGCAACCCTGCCACGATCGCTGACAACGTCGGAGACAATGTCGGCGACTGCGCTTGCATGGCCGCGGACATCTTCGAGTCTTACGAAGTGACCCTTGTGGCAGCGATCATCCTCGGGGCTGCCTACTATCAGGAGAACCCGACACCCGAAAGCGCCGATCTCACGCTCAAGCTGGTCATGTTCCCCCTGCTCGTGCGAGCTGTGGGCGTCTTTGCCTCGATTTTCGGCACGATGGCTGTGAAAGGCAAGGACGAGAAAGACTTCAACCCGATGCGGCCGATTCAGTTCGGCTTTCTCGTCTCGGCTGGCCTCGCCACGCTAGGATTTGGCCTGGTGAACTACTTCTTCTTTCAGGACGCTGCGACCGGGGCCGTGGATTGGCGGTACTTCTTCGCCACCTTTCTCGGGATCATTCTCGCCATTGTTATTAGCTTCCTGACCGAATACTACACGGCTCTCGAGTACAAGCCTGTCAAGGAGACGGCCAAGGCAACGCAAACGGGCCCAGCCACCACAATCCTTGCCGGCTTCTCGGAAGGTCTTGAATCGTCGGCTGCCACAGTCGTGGTGCTGGCGCTCGCGATCTTTGGGTCCTACTTGATCTTCGGGGGCGACTTGGCACTGGCAGCTTATGGAATCGCCTTGACCGGCATGGGAATGCTCACCACGACGGGAATTATTGTGAGCATGGACAGTTTTGGGCCCATTTCGGACAACGCAAACGGCATCTTCGAGATGTCGGGCGTACTGGAGGAGGACAAGAACCCCGAGGCGCAGCACATCGTGCACAAGCTCGACGCTGTGGGCAACACGACCAAGGCTGTGACGAAGGGCTTTGCGATCGCCTCTGCCGTGGTTGCAGCCGTGAGCCTCTTTCGTTCGTTCGTGTCCGACGTGCAAATGCTCGACGTGAAAAACACGCTCGACATCCTCGTAAGGGGGATCCAGGTCAACATCCCCGAAGTCTTCGTGGGCCTCCTGGTCGGTGGCGCCATGCCATTCCTCTTTAGTTCCATAGCAATCCGGGCCGTAAGCCGGGCCGCGTTTGAAGTTGTCGAAGAGGTGCGGCGACAATTTCGCACCATGCCCGGAATCATGGATGGGTCACAGATGCCGGATTACGGTCGCTGTGTGGATATCTCGACAGCCGCAGCGCAGCGCGAGCTGATTGCACCCGGACTCATCGCCATCTTGAGTCCCGTGATCGTGGGATGCTTCTTTGGCGTCCTGGGCTTGGGCGGCTTTCTGGCCGGGATCATCCTGAGCGGGCAGTTGCTCGCAGTGCTGCTTTCGAATGCTGGCGGCACCTGGGACAACGCGAAAAAGGCTGTGGAGTCGGGCCTCTTCGGGGGCAAGGGTTCAGACGCCCACAAGGCAGCTGTGATTGGGGATACCGTCGGCGACCCGTTCAAGGACACAGCGGGGCCGTCCATGAATCCGCTCATCAAAGTCATGAACCTCGTGGCGCTCTTGATGCTTCCAATCCTGGTGGGTGAACACAAGCTCCAAGTGAACAGCGCCCTTACCGTGGGAGCGGTCTGCACCGTGGTCCTGCTCGGGTTCTTGATCCTCTCGAAGCGCCAGACGAAGTACTAGGCCCAGGGGGTGCACCGGGCATCAGAAGATTTCGCTTGCCAGGGCGTCTCACTCGAGATTAACCTCCCGCTCAGTTGCGTTTTGGAAATTGGGCCGTCGAAAGTCAAGAACTGCCGGCCAGGGCTCTTCAGTTTGCAGCGCCCCGGGTCTTCGGCAGGTGACTGGGGCCGAACGTATCTGATGACGCACGCCAGACGGCGCGTACTGGCATGTGCGTAAAACGAAGGGGGAATCATGAAACGTACGCTGGTTGCGATCGCTCTTGTCACGTTTCTCGGACTCGGGGTCTACCTGAACACTCATCTGGCCTCGGCAGGAGTGTCTTCCGACAGGTACATCTGCAGATCCGGTGAGGATCTGGCGGCTCTTCGCGCTCTCCTCGCAGATCCAGCCGCGGCTGAGGGCCTCAGGAGCCTGGGCCATTTGATGGAGCTGAGGACGATTTATCTGCAGCCCGTGGATACTGCGCAGGAGGCCCGGTGCGATCACGCCCCCCCCGGGAGCAGCACCACTGTCTTCACTTTCACTTTCGGCGACCGACGGGGACGCAACTCTCGTGTCTTCGTGGTGGACTACTCCGTCTGCAAGAATGCCGAAAACGTCCTGGCAGTACAACTCCAGCGACAGAAGTTTGACAGCGTCTACGCCAGACCCTCGACCCCGGCAGCACCCGATGAGATCGGCCTCCGGGCATGCTTCGCGGCTTTTGAAGAGGAGGCATTTTTCCAGGCGCTCCTGATGGCTCTTCCCCACGGGGCCATCGCGGATGTACGTGTGATGAACATGGACGGGGGCGCCGCCCTTGGGCAAACGCGGTTTCGGGTAGAAGCGAGGGCGTGGAAATCCGAGAACAGGCTCGTGGAGCCAGAGTCCTGCGCCAGCGCTCTGGTCTCGTATGACCCGCTTGCAGACACTCTCATGGTGGATTGAGGATCGATAGCCGCGCTTACCTGGACACCGGATACCGGGTGAGCTCTTTCGGGTAACGAATTGCGCCCCGTGGAGGCCTACTGTGACGCAGCCAACGAAATGGGAGAGGGTTCGGGACAGAGTCGCTCCCTTCCTCGAATTGCCCAGCAAGAAGCGGTTCTTGCGAGAGCTTGGCGCTGTGCTCAAGTCCGAGTTGACCGATGATCCAGAGGAAGATCTGGAATCTCACAGCCGCGCGGCAATTCTTGTCTCCGCTCTTGGGCATCCCACTCTCGCCCTGAGCTGGCTTGACAGCTTTGGCGCATCCTGTCGCGACGACGCACGTCTTGCCCCCCAGGTGAACGAATCGATCCGGGTCGTCCGCGTTGTTATCTTGATGAACGCACGGCGTCGCGAAGAGTCGGACGCTCTCTACGAGTCCATCGATTGGTCCAAGAGCTTCGAGAACGGCTGGATCCGGAACCTCCGCCTCGCAAAGGCGGTTACTGACAATCGAAGGGACTTCGTAATCGAAGCGTTGCGCTCCCGGAAGAGTTCCACGCTTCGCCTGTCAAGGAAAGATCGAGCAGCCACGCTCTTGCTCCTGGCAGAGCACTTTCTTTGCAACCAAAGTGACCACTGTCGCGCGGAAGGCATCCTCGGGAAGGCGCGAGAGATCTTTGCCGCCGAGGATCACTTCGACTGGCACTGGGGGCTTGCGAGAGTGGATGAAATGTTGGGCCTGATTGCTCTGCACCAGGACCGACCCGAGGAGTCCAGGCGCTCTTGCAGGGACGCTGCTTGGCGATATGCCTCCCTGGGCCTCCAGGCGGCTGCCAATCGATCCACCTCCGTGGAGGCCGAAGCCCAAATCTGCCTGGCTGAATACGCCAAAGCGCGGGAGTTGTTGTGCAAAGTCCTGGCCAGCCCGCCGGGGGCACGGGATGCACGACGACAGGAGGCTCCCGGGGCGATGATGGCCCGGGCACGGCTTGCGGTGGTACTCAGCTTCGAAAACAAGACTGCCGAGGCACTCCAATGGCTCCAGAAAGCGACTCGTTGGCTCAAGCGGTGTGACACGCCCAAGTACCGCGCGATTTACCTGGAGCTAAAAGCCCGTGTTCTGGGCTATTCCGGAAAACCCGCCCTCCTCTCGAGAGCCTTCCTGGCTCTCGATCAAGCCGAGAGTCTCTACTCGCAGATCGGCGACGGATACGAGTTGGGTCTGACGAGGGTACGCTGCCTGCGTGCAGAGCTTTACATTCGCAAGAATCAGGCACGAGCTGCTCTGGACGAGGTCGCTCTGTGCGCCCGGACCCGAGCCTATCAAATGCACCGGCAGCTTCAAGACGATGTCCTTCTCGTCAAGAGTCGAGCCCTGCTCCTGAAGGACGTGCCACGGCCGGACCGGCTCTATGAGGATGTGCTCAGCAATCTTGGCCTGGCGCGCAACCCTGTCACGCTCTTCCGGGTCTGCGCCAACCTCTACCTTTACAGCTGGGATCTCAAGGACGACCTCGAGCTCATGGACTACCACCTCCGTCAGGTGAACCGCATGGCGGAGCACCTCCCGGGGCCCACATTCGCGCGCCTCTATACCGAGCACGTCACCCTGCCAATTCTCGAAAGGGCCATGGTCAAGACGCTCAGGATAAGCTCTTGACAACCCATTGAACAGGTCCGCACGAGTTGGGGATGGCTCGGAAAAACAGCTACGGAATTTTTTCGCCGCGCAATTTCTCGAGAGGCCCCGCGAGTCGGCTTGAAAACGGCGCCTCAAGCTTGAGAAAGTGACCCGACCTCGGGTGGCGCAACTCGACGCGATACGCGTGGAGAAACATGTGCTTGAGTCCAATCTGATCCGCCAGACGACGGTTGGCGGCAAGATCTCCATAACGAGCGTCGCAGGCAATGGGAAATCCCCGCGATGACGTCTGCACCCTGAGCTGATGGGTGCGGCCCGTCTCTGGCCAGAGCGCCAGGAGCGAGAGCCCCCAGGGCTCGAAGGCCTCCACCACCGAGTACCTGGTCACCGCGTTGGGTCGACCCCGCGCCACCTGCACCACAGCCTGGCCGCCCTTCGACACCTTCTGCAAACAGTCCGCCCACTCGCCCTGCCGCTTCGAGGGCACACCCACGACCAGCGCCCGATACTCCTTCGTCACCTCTCGGTGGAAGAAGGCCTCCTTGAGGGTCGCTGAGCTGGTCGAGTCGAAGGTGAGGAGAATGATTCCGCTCGTCTCCTGGTCCAGGCGGTGGACGAGGTAAACCTGCCGCTGACGGCCCTCGGCCGGATCCACGCGGTAGAGCTCTCGCTCAAAATCGTAAGTGCCCCGCACCAGAGCGTTGCAAACCCTCGCCGTCGGCGGGTTCGGGTGGGACAGAATCCCTGCGGGTTTGTCGAGCGCCCAGATGGTCGCATCACGATAAACCTCGCGCACGCCAGGGTGAAGGAATCCAGAGAGGTCATCGGTCGGGTTGTCAGAGGGCATTCTGTAACTGTGAAAAGGGGGTTATCTTATAGGGTATGCCTTCCCCGATCGCCATCCTGGATTACGGCGCCGGCAACCTGACGAGCGTCGCTTGCGCCGTGCGCCACCTCGGCCGCGAGCCGTTCATTACTCGCGACCCGGACCAGATCCGCAAGGCAGAGCGGGTGATTTTCCCTGGCGTCGGGGCGGCGGGAGCATCCATGGAGCACTTGAACCGCCTTGGACTGGCAGAGGCCTTCGTCGATGTCTACCGCGCTGGCCGACCCGTCCTCGGCATCTGCATCGGCTGTCAGATCACACTTGCTTTTAGCGAAGAGGACGGCGGGACCCGCTGCCTCGGCCTCTTCCCGGGCTCGGTGCGACGCTTCCAGTTCCCACCCGGCGTGAGGCGGAAGGTCCCCCACATGGGGTGGAACGAGGTTCTGTTCCAAGGGCGCCACCCCGTCTTCCGTGGCCTGCCCCGAGGCAGTCAGTTCTATTTCGTACACAGCTACTATCCCTCGCCCGACGATCCCTCCGTCGTCGAAGGCACCGCCAGTTATGGCGGGATCCGCTTCGCGGCGGCCCTCGCCCGGGAAAACCTCGCCGCTGTGCAGTTCCATACGGAGAAGAGCGGCCCACCAGGCCTCAAGATCCTCGAGAACTTTCTCTCCTGGAACGGAAACGGCGTCTGAAGAAACCACAGCATGCTATCAAAACGCGTCATTGTCTGCCTCGACGTCCGCAACCGAAAGACGACGAAAGGAATCAAGTTCCAGGGCAACGTTGACATAGGCGATCCCGTCGAGATGGGCAAGCAGTACTACCGCGAGGGAGTCGACGAGCTCGTCTTCTACGACATCACCGCTTCGGCCGAGAATCGCCCCATGGATATCGAGATGGTGCGGGAGGTGGCTCAACGGATTTTCATCCCGTTTTCCGTGGGTGGCGGAATTCGCTCGCTCGATGACATGCGGGCGGTGCTCCTCGCCGGAGCGGAGAAAGTGAGTGTCAATTCGCTCGCCGTAAAGAATCCCGCGATCATCGCCGAGGGCGCGAAGGCTTTCGGGAGTCAATGCATTGTGCTAGGAATGGACGCCCTGCGGGTCGATCCGGGTGTGAAGATCCCCTCCGGCTACGAAGTGGTTGTGAAGGGCGGCAGGGAGCGAACCGGCATCGACGCAATCCGCTGGGCGAAGGAGGCCGAGAAGCTCGGCGCGGGCGAGATCTGCGTCAATTCAATCGATGCTGACGGGACGAAGGCGGGCTACGAGCTCAACCTGACATCGCAAATCGCTGAAGCTGTGGGAATTCCAGTGATTGCGTCGGGCGGCGCCGGCAAGCCGGAGCACTTGCTGGAGGTGCTCACGAAGGGACAGGCGGATGCCGCGCTGATCGCAAGCATGGTGCACTACGGCGAGTACACCATTCCCCAAATCAAAGACTATCTGGCTTCGCGCGGTGTTCGGGTGAGGATTCCGTTGATTTGAGACCCGACCACTATCCGTGCGCCGACTGCCATTTTTTGGCCACTTTACGCTCGAGTCTGACCCGTATAATCGACGCGTTCCTCCCCCCATTCTGAGTCGGATTTGACTCGCAGTTTCGGCGCGCGCAGCTCGTCTGCAGCCACCGCCACAGGTGCAAGGGTATGTTCCCAAGGAGAGCGTATCGATGAAATCACAACGGATCGTGTTGATTCTTCCCGGCGCAGCCTTGATCGCATGGGCAGCGTTCCAGCCGTCCTGCGCCTGGGCCGACACTGTCCACCTCAAAAACGGCAGGAAGCTTGACGGCAAGATCACCGACAACCGGGGATCCTCCGGCCTGGTGATTGTCGAGGTGGGCGAAGTCGGTCGAGTCACTTTGAAGGCCGCCCAGATCGAGAGAATCGAAGCCTCCATGCCCCCTGGTGACGTCAAGAAGGAGCGCGTGTCCATCACTCTTGGCCGCAGCAGCGAGTATTACGGAGCAAAGTCCATCGAGGGGCACGTCTCCCCGGAAAGCGATGAGTCGAAGCTCGTGCTCGCCGTGCCCGGCGGGAAGATCGAGATCCCGACGAGTGGCATCGCGAAAACGACGAAGCTCGAGGATAAGCTGCCGCCGATTGTGAACGCCTCGGATCCTGCCCTCCCGGCCCGTACGATCAAGACAACACACCTGATCACGCTCACGAACGGCCGCAAGCTCCAGGGCAACCTGGTGAAGACGGCTGACTGGGAGCCAGTGAAGCTGCAGGTTGGGCCGATGGGCACGATCTCCATACCAAGGAAAAATATTGCGGCCGACGGAATCAAGGAGTCGGAGGGCATGATAGCCCTGCCCGAGGAGAGCAAGGCCCCCGTGACTCCACAAAAGGCGCCGCCGACCCCGGAGGAGACGAAGGCCCAACTGAAAGCCGAGCTTCGAGACGAGCTGATCCGGGAGGTGCTCGAGAAGTTGCTGGAGGAGAAGCTCGAGCAGGCGGTGGACCTGCAGAAGGCCCCTACAGTCGGCTTTGAAAACCAGAACGTTCTCTCGAACGACCAGATCCTGGAAATCCAGGATGCGGTGCGCGAGCTGAGCCGGCAGCGCGCCCAGAACCGGGTACGGGCCGAGCGCCGCCTGGGAGACATGGGGAGCGCTGTTCTCCCCTACCTCGAGCCGGTGGCACATCACCCGTTCGATCTAACACGGCGAGCGGTGCAACGGATTGTGCGCGACCTTGGTGACTGGCGAGGAGCCCGAATCGCGATCGAAGCCTTGAACGATTCCGACGGGTGGGTCAGGGACCTGGCACACGAGGCCCTGAAGAGCCTCCTGCCCGCCTCGATACCTTATTCCGCGAACTTCAACGAGGGCGCCCGGCTCAAATCGCAGGAAGAGTATCGTGCACTGTGGGATGCGACAGTTCGCGCGGCGGCGCGGGACTCAGTTCTGAGCAAGATTGCCATGACATCCCGTTGAGCAAGTCCACGCGGCAACCTCGCGAGCCCCGGCCCGCACCGATCTGACCACAACCTGGTTGAATCGTACAATGGCAGGCTTGAGAGTCCCTGCCTTCCCCTGTTAGTTGGAATTTTCGTGACGGCAGCGCCAGGACGCAAGGGCCTCCTCCAAAGGTCTGGGAGTAAGTCCGCAGTGACGCGAAGGGCCTTCAGCTGCGTCGCCCAGGTATACCTCGCGCGCCCACACGTGAGACATTCCGAATGGGCAGAGGAGGACCATCTCAAGTCTTCTGCTCTTTTCTGCTGGTGGGGGAGGCGGACCCTCCCCCACGACGGCTCGCCGTCCGAGCGGAGGGAGGGCGGAGGCAACAACGCCACGCGGCCCATCCGGTCGCACGCTGCGCGTGCGCCTCCGGGCCAGGCTCTCGGGAGCCGCCAGCTCTCGCTGGCGCCGGCTCCCTCCGAGCCGTTTGCGGCTCCGCCAGCGCGCCGCCAACCCCCGCCTCCGCGCCGGATGGGCGCCGGGCGCCTCTGGCGCGAGCAGCCGCCACCTTTCGCAGGCTGCAAAAGGTCTCTTCACTGCCCGCGTGCGGTATATATTGGCTACAAGCCGTTGTCGGGAGACCCAATTCGGTACCTGGTTTTCGGCGACGGGAACCTCCTGGCCGCTCTGGGCTTCGGATCTGCTGCCGGAAGATCGCGCCACGGGATCGCTTCATCGGCTGATTCCTAGAGCAGCGCAGGAGAAACATCCACCTCGTTGTGAACAATGCTCGCTTCCTGATCTTCCCCTGGGTGACATCGCGGAATCTGGCTTCGCGAATCCTCGCCCGTGTGCTCCAGGAGCTGCCGCTCGCCTGGCAAGAGCGCCATGGGTACCGGCCGGTTCTACTGGAGACCTTCATCGATCGGGACCGCTTCCGGGGAACCTGCTATTGGGCAGCCAATTGGATCTTGGTAGGCCAGGCACAGGGTTGCGGGAAGCTGGATCGAAAACACGAGCGCTCACTGCCAGTGAAGGACATCCTTCTTTACCCACTCCACAAGCGCTTCCGTCAGAAACTGCTCGATTCCCCGCAGTAAGCTGACGGACGGGAACGGGTTTACTGAATGTTTACGGCCTGTGGGGCAAGTCCGAAGCGCTAAGGCTATTTGCGGTTCCTGAAGTCGTGGCGCGCAGGTAGGATGGCGAAGTTCCGCGCAGAAAAGTGCAAGATGTCGTGACAGATAGCTGAGCTGCGTCTCATCGCTCAATATCGGACATCCAGCGCCCCCACTTGATCCGGCGAGCTCTGAGAATTGCACATACCGGCCCTACCGCCCACACCTCGACGCACACTCGCCCAGCCCGTCCGCGGTCGGATCCCCTCCGCAGCCGAACGGACCCGGCGTCGGCGGCGCGTCCCCGCCTAGGAACAGGAACGCCAGCGTGTGCACGCCGTCGGAGATGTCGACCTTGCCGTCGTCGTTGGAATCGCTGGAATCGCGGCAAGCCGGAACTGCACCGCCGAGGAAGAGAAAGCCGAGCGTGGCAACAGGATCGGAGATGTCGACCTTGCCGTCGTCGTTGGTGTCGCCCCGGCGGAAACCTCGCGCCAGCGGCGGTGTGATGGTGACCGTGCAGCGCGGGCGCACCGAACGCGAAACGCCCACCGCGCCGCGCACCTCGTAGGCATATTCGCCCGGCACGACATCGAGGTCGACAAAGCGCTCGGCCGCTCCCGAGAGTGTCGTGACCAGGACCTCGTTGCGGTAGACGTAGAGCTCCTCGTAGAGAACGGGGTTGTCCCATTCCAGCACGGCCGCCGCGCTCTGATCTTCGTCGTCGAGGTGGACAGCCCGGCAAGCGAGGTTGACGGGACACGGGGCGCCGAAGTCGCAGGCGCGCGAGTCGTTGGTGGGATCGAGGTCCTTGAAGTTGTCCTCCAGGCGCACGACCAGCGTCACCGGCTCGTGCGGCGCCTCGACCTTGAGCTCGACGACGGTGCTCGAGCCTGGTGCAAGAAGGGACAGGCGGCTGGAGTTGGCTACCTGACGCTCGCTGCCATCTTCGGAGCGGTAGAGGACGCGTACCCTCGGCTGCGGACCACGCCGATCGTGGACGGCGGAGCTAGTGAGCCCGAGGTTCTCTACCTGCACCGTCACTGTGACCATCGCTCCGGGAGCAGCGAAAGGGTGGCTCAGCTTGCAGCTCTCGATGGCGAGGTCGGGGCCGATCGAGAAGTCGGCCGTTTGGTAGCCCGATGGCGCCACGCCGCCTCCGGCGCCCGCGCCGACTTGGAGGCCTCGCCGCACGCGCTGGGACGAGGCGCCCTGGTCGAGGTACACCGTGTGGACCGAGCCCTGCGGCGTCAAGACTGCTTTCGGATTGGTGATGGTGCGGCTGCCGTCGGTCATCCGCATCGGCGCCGTCCATTCGCTCGCGCCGCCGCCCAAGGCGGTCATCATTAAATCACCGGTGCTGGCGCGCGTGCCCGGCAGGCCGCGCTGGCTGAAGAGAATGACCGCGTCGGGACCCTGGAGAAGGATCGAGTCCGCTGGATCGACCAGCTCGGGAAGCTCCCAGAAGACCTCGTGGTCCCAGGCGTAAACGGGCGCATCACAGCGGCCGCGGATGCGCACCGGATCGTCGAACGTGATGCCCTGCGTGCCCTCCTCGCGAAAGCGGGTCGTGTAGAGGTAGCGCAGTCCTCCCATGCCCGTGTCGTTGGGCTCCGAGCCTTCCGGCACCGCCGTCCAGGCGATGAGGCCTTCCAGGAGCTCGTCGTCATTGTAGCCCATGGCGATTCTCGGCTCGAGGATGCCAGGGAAGCGGTCGAGGATCTCCGGCGGCACGGCGGGGACGGGAGTGCTCCAGGTAGCTTGCGCGTTGCGGCGCCAGCGCGAGAAGAGGAGGTTGCGGCCGCGGTTGTCGTCGACGAGATTTTGATGGAGCCCATCGTGCACCCAGACGCAGGCGGCGTCTTGGCCGTCACGCGTCATCGCCACGTCTGGCTCGATGTTGATGCCGCTCGTCGACAGTACAAGCGGAGCCGCCGGGCTTAGGGTCGTAACGCCGCCCGCCGCCGAGACGCCAAGGCGGCGGGCGACGATCTGGGTCGAGGTCAAATTCGGCTGCAGATCGCGCACCACCTCGGTCTGGTAGCGTTCGCGCGGGTCGCAAGAGCGACAGGTGGTGACGATGGTGCGCATCCCACGGTCGACGAGGAAGTCGCCGCCGTACCGCACCCAGGCGACCCAGGCTTCGCCGCTCTCGGCGGAGGCGGCGAGGCTCGGGCTGCCATCGGCGCGCCAGTCGGCGATATTGGTTGACGGCTCGGAGATGTCGACGCCGGAATTGCGGAACGCCGCGAAATTGTTGGTCGTGGGGCCGATCGCATGAACGCGGATGTTGGCTCGGGCGGCGTTGCGGTTGGAGGGTCCAAGGTAGGACGCAGGATTGGCGGGATCGAGCGGCGGAATGGGCAACTCGAGGGACGATCCGTTGGTCTCGGTGAAGGCCATGAAGGCGACGTCGTCCGCGATGTACGCGCCCGATGGATCGAGGAAGTAGGGGTTGGCGCCCGTGACAGCGAATTGAAAGTCGCGGTCGTGAGCCCCGCGCTGGCGAATATTGAGGATGCCTCCTGGCGCCGACGGCTCGCCGGCCGGGTCGGCGCTCATCCACACGTCGATGAGCGTGTCGCCGGAGGGCGAAACGACGGTCTCGGGGATCGAGATGAGCTCGTGGACGTTGATGAGCTCGAACACCGCGCCGGCCCCACCGCCATCGGTCCCACCCGCACCGCCGTCCTCGCCCGGGCATTCTCGCGACGTCGACTCGCCGCACTTCTCGATGCAGCTTGGGCAGACGCAATCGAACGGTGGATTCGGGCACTCGAAGATC
>SXIK01000177.1 GCA_005772855.1 Planctomycetia bacterium
GGGCGGCCAGCGCCAGCGCGTCGCCATAGCACGGGCACTGGCCACAAGGCCAAAAATTCTCCTGGCGGACGAGCCCACAGGAAACCTTGACAGCCACTCAGCAGAAGAAATCCTCGGTCTGTTCAAGGACCTTCACGAACTTGGCAATACGGTGATTCTCGTGACTCACGACCGCACCGTTGCCGAGCGGTCGGAGCGCATCCTTCATATCAAGGACGGCCGCATCCACAATGACGAGCGGCGCTGAGCCTTTCAGGTAAGCCTGCCCGAGAGTTCCTCGAAGGCCGAAAACCTTGCCCCCCAAGGAGCCTTCATGCCGCGCCGCCCGATAAACCGCTCCCATGCGGATGCTCCCTCGATCTGCCGATAGTCTCCTCTGAAGCAACTACCAGTGCGAAAGGACCCCGGGATGGGCATCGAGCAATACGACTGCGATTGCGACACCGTAATCACGATGGAAGAGATAGGCGTTGGGATCGAGGAAATCCTCCAGTATGCCCGGGCCCTCTTGCCGAAGGAGGACATCCGCGCCATGGTGCGCGGCCTGGAGGAGGTCCTCGAGTCAGCGAACGAGAATGCAGCCGCCGCGACCGCGCGATGAACACATTCCGTCGCGGTGAGCCCTCACTCAGTCCCGTCGAATCACCTCGACCTTCGCTTTCGCCGCATCAATCAGCACCTGTGAGTGCCCTCGGAGAAGCTCGAGGAGCGACTCCCCCGCCAGCTTACGACGCCAGCCCACAAGTAGAGCGGGCAGCTTGCGCGTTGGATCCTTGTCCCCCCGAAGCTCCTGGCGAGCGAGCTCGGTCAAGTCCTTGCGAGAAGCGAGATAGGCCGGAGCGACCTGCGCTTCCGCGGCTCGTGCTCGCAGCACAACCTCCAGCAGGTCGACCACCAGCGAGAGCTCGTGGTCGGAGGCACGCCGCTCGATTGGCGTAGGGTAGTGGGAAGGCTCGAGACTCCTGGCGACTTGAACGCGGCGCAGGATTTCCTCTCCGCACCTCTTGACGAGCTGCGGGTGGATGCCTCGCACCGCTCCGATCGCCTCGAGCGACGTCGGGGCACGCCGGGCCAGCTCCACGAGCGACTCATCAAGAAGCACGCGTCCGCGAGGCCAATCCAACTGTTCCGCCTCGGCCTCGCGCCATGCCGCAAGCTCGCGCAGTACCGCAAGCTCTCTGGGCTCAAGCTTCACAGCTGAGCGGATCTTCAAGTAGAGCCGCGAGGGGTCCTTGACGTAGTGCGACATGTCCTCATAGAAGCCAAGCTCATCCTTGAGCCAGTCGAGCCGCCCCATGAGCTCGAGCTGCCGTTTCAGCGTCACTTCCACTGGATGGAGATAGCGAACGTCATCGAGGGCATAATCGACCTGCTGAGGCGTGAGCGGACGTTTCGCCCAGTCCGTGAAAGTTTCCACCTTGCTGAGCTTCTTGTGGGTCACATCCTCGACAAGCCGGGCGTAGCTCACGCTCTCGCCGCGCCCAGACAGCGCCGCCGCGACTTGCGTGTCGAAGATGTTGGCGGGAATGCGGCGGGTCATGGCAAAAAAGATTTCCATGTCCTGCTCGCCGGAGTGAAGGACCTTCTGGACCCCCGGGTCGAGGATCAGCTCGAGAAAGGGCGAGAGGTCGGTGATGGCAAAGGGGTCGATCAATAAAGCCTTCTCCGGCGTCGCGACCTGGATGAGGCAGAGTTGCGGCCGGTAGGTCTTCTCACGGATGAACTCCGTGTCGAGTGCGAAGCGGCCAAGGGCCCTCAGCTCTTGCACCAGACTTTCAAGGGCGCTTGCGCTACGAATTAGCATGGGGTTCTCCCGGAGACATTGGTTCGGCCACTGAGCCTCTCACGACGGGCGCAGTCCGTGGTAAACTCTATCAAGAAATGGTCGATTGGGTTGAGTTTGTATCCGAATATCGTGCGGGATGGGAAGGCTCGGAGGGTGAGCCATGAGAAAAGAATGTCTGCTCTCGGGTTGCAGTGTCCTGTTTACGGCGCTATTGGCTGTCCGTTGCCTCGACGCCCAGGAAATCTGCCGACCGCCGAGGGATCTTCTCGTCTGCCAGGACGATTATGACGCAAGAGGGAGTGTTTTTCTCGTCTGGACAAACGGTGAGACAACCTATACGAAGGTCCAGCTCTACATCGACCATGTCCTGGCGGAGGAGAAGCCCGGCAACGCCCATATCGGCTTCATCGACAACGTCCTGCCGGGTCCACACACGTTTGAGGTGAAGGGAACGTGTGGCCAGACGACGTCCCCAGGCGCCTCGAGCAACTTCGAGGTAGTGACCGTGACGCCCCACGCGAAGCCCATCGAATCGATCCAGTGCTCACTCGATGTGCTGCAACGCCGACTGAAGGCATCGTGGGTCCTCTCGGCAAGGCCGTCCCTTTTCGTTGACGTCTATGTTGATCGAGTGGGCTTTTCGAGCCTCATTTACATCACAACGCTCGCCGGCGACGCAACAAGCATCTCCATTGACAGTGTGCTGGAAAGCGACCGTCTCCGTTTCCAATTCTTCGACGAGAACTGCTACGGCTCGGAGCTCATCAGCTGCCCCGGCCCATCCTGCCGGCCTCCGCTCAACGTACGAGTCTGCCAGGATCTCTACGACAACCCCTCGAGAGTGCTCCTGACCTGGACGACGGGTGCGGACGACAACGCAAGCGTCGAGGTTCTGGTCGATGGTGAAAGTTTCGGCAGGACGGACCCAAGCCGCAACCTTTTCTATGTCGATGGCATCTCGGCTGGCCTCCACACTTTCGGCGTGCGTGGAGTTTGCGGAGATGAGCTCACGCCGGTTGAGGAGCATACATTCCAGGTCCTGATACAGAGCCCGCACAGCGAGCCAGCCCGCAACTTGCACTGCGCACGGGACCTCGTGGCAAGGACTCTCACGGCCACCTGGCTTCCAGGCGCGAAGCCGTCGTCCTTCATCGACGTTTACCTTCGAAGGAAGGGTGTCGCAATCCTCGATTTCGTGGGCAAAATCGGAGGCGACTCGACTCGGCTCCGAGTCAAGGACACCGACCCTTCGGACGAGCTTGTGCTCCAGTTCTTCGACGCGAACTGCTATGGATCTCCTCTGCTATCTTGCGGCGAGGAGCCCGGCTCTCGAAGATTCTTGCGAGGAGATGTGGACGGCTCGAGTGGGATCAACCTCAGTGACGCCATCGCGGCCCTTCAATTTCTATTTCTCGGTGGATTCGAGCCGCTCTGCCAGGACGCAGCGGACGCGAACGACGATGCAGATCTCAACATCTCCGACCCCGTCTTTGTGCTCCAGTGGCTCTTCATCGGAGGGACCGTGCCGCCGACACCGGGTCCCCTGGCCTGCGGTCTCGACCCGACTGCCGACGGGCTCGGCGACTGCCTGACCGCAGATTGTGAGTAAGTGCCAACATCGACCCACCGCCCAGGAGACGCCCGGCGCCAGGGATGAGGGAGCCGTGGCCAAAATGTTCCAATCATGGCCGCGCGGAGTATAAGATCTTTCTCTCTCATGCCCCCCTCCAAACTCCTCATTACGAATGACGACGGCATCGATGCTCCCGGCATCGCCACCCTTTACCTTGCGGCGGAAGCTTTTGGCGAACGCATCGTCGTCGCGCCCGACACGGCCCGCTCGGGCTCCGGGCATGCGGTCACAACCAACACCCCATTGCTCCTCACCAGGCTGCGTGAGGGTTGGTTTTCATCGAGCGGTACGCCAGCCGACTGCTCCCGCATTGCGCTGACACACCTGGCCCCCGAGACCGATTGGGTCCTCTCGGGCATCAACCGCGGCGGCAACCTCGGCGCCGACACCTATATCTCGGGCACAGTCGCAGCGGCCCGCGAGGCCGTCTTTCTCGGCAAGAAAGCGATCGCTCTTTCGCAGTACGTCCGTGCCGACGTTCCCCTCGACTGGGAGTGGAGCCTGCGCCAGGTGGTGCGAGTGCTTCAAGCCCTCATGGTTAAACCCATCGCGCCCGACTGCTTCTGGAACGTCAACCTCCCCCACCTGCCGCCGGGGTCGCCCGACCCCGAGATTGTCTTCTGCGGTCTAGACTGGCGCCCACTGGACGTCGGCTTTCGCGAGGCCGAATCCCTGAGTAGCACGGCCAACGACTCGGAGCACTCGGGCCGACTCATTCACTACACCGGCAAGTATCACAACCGGGATCGAGAGCCTGGGCGGGATGTTGCTGTCTGTTTCGAGGGCGCGATCAGCGTGACCCGCATTCCGCTCGATGTCACCGGGTGATCCTCGCTGACCGAGAGAGCCAGTCTCCAAGGGAGGGCGCCCACCGTGTCAACCCGAAGAGGGCCGATCGTCCCGCCCGGCTCTCCAGCGCGTGATGAATCCAGCGTGCCCGCGCGAGCTTCTGACCAAAGGCCTCGTTCCATGCGAGCCTCCACTCATCTTCGAGCAAGCTCTCCTTGGCTGCGAGCCTTGCGGCGAGGAGTCCGCCGAGAAGCACGCCGGCCGACAAGGCCGCGGTGACCCCGTCCCCCACCAGGGGCGGCCAGACAGCGTGGGCATCGCCGACCCTGAGGGCGCCGTCACGAGGACCCACCTGAAGGCCCAGGGTGAAACGAGCCACTGAACCAAACCTCTCGACACCTTCGAGCTTGACCCCAGAGCTGGAAAGCCACGAGTCATCACCCGATCGCATGAGAGCGCAAATGCTCAGGCGTCCGTCCTCGATACGCGAAACGCCAACGTAGCCGCCGCCATCGAGCAGCCGCATCTCGAGATCCGCATCGAGTCTCGGGCCTTCGCCCAGTGCCTTGCGGCCAATCCACCAGCCCCTGGGCGACTGTGTGACGGGTCGACCGGTCGCAAGGACAAGCCGCCCAGCATGAACCACCGACTCGCAACTGTTCCCTCGAAGCCTCGCGATCGTGAAGCCCACCCCCTGTCTCGAGGAGACCAGTGCTGTCTCGAGGCGAACGTCCACGCCCTCCCGTCGGGCGGCCTCGAGCAGCTCCCCATCGAGAAAGGCCCTCGAGATCCCCCAGGCCAGAGGGCGAAGACAAATCACGGAACCCCTGCCTCTGGCAGCCGAGAAGCGCACGGTCTCGATACGCGGAGTCGAGGCCGGTGGGCTGCGCCGCGTGAGGCTGCGCCACAAGTCCATTCCGGGCCCGGAGAGAAACTCCCCGCAGACCTTCGTGATGGGGAGCGACCGCCTTTCAACGAGGGTCACTCTCGCTCCGGCGCGCGCCGCCGAGATTGCCGCAGCGCTGCCTGCAGGTCCGCCTCCGATCACCAGGATGTCGCAGCAGTTTGCTGTCACTCCGAGCATTGTAGCCCGGTTTCTCCCGTCACCTGTTTCCATCCCGTCTCGCGGCAGCGCCACGCTCGAGCTCCCTCACCCGAGCTCCGGCCCGAGGCCCCAACTGCTCCTCAATTCGCATCGCAAGCTCGCGAAAGCGCTCCCGAGCCCCGGGCGAGAGGTCACCGGCGAGACTCGCGGTGGTCTCCGCGGTCCGGATCGCCCGCTCGAGGTCACCCCTGCGCGCCAGGATCACCGCTGCCGCAAGCAGCACCTCCGGATCTCCCGCACGCATCTCGATAGAACGTAGGTAGGAAAGCAGTGCGCCCTCCAGATTGCCCCTGGCAGCGTCGAGATCGCCCTGGGCAGCCAGGAGGCCCGCAGCATCGGGGTGCGCTGCGACGAGCCTGTCGATCCTGGTCTGGCACTCCTCGAATCGTTTCTCGACGGTCAGGTGCCGGAGGACAACAAGCCATGCGGGCACGAAATCTCCTTCGCCTTCCAGGATGACGCGAGCCGTTTCAAGCTCGCGGGAGACATCCCCAAGGCCACGGTAGGCAATACAGAGGTTAAACAAGTAACCTGGCCGAGCGAATCCATGACGTGCTGCATCCATGGCCGCCGCGGCCGCCTCCCCGTAACGGCCAGCGGTCAGGTGGGCGGTAGAGAGCTGGTTGAATGCGAAGGGGTTGACGGGATTCTCCCGCAAGGCGTCAGTCCAGAGCGTGAGACTGTCGCGCCAGACGCTGACGCGAATCGGGGTCAGCACGCAGCAGCCAAGCAGGAACGCTCCGCAGACGGGGCCCAAAACCCGCCGGAGACTCGGCCGGAACGTGAGGTCTCCAAGGACAAGCGAGAGTCCGACCGCGGGCAAGTAGACGTAGCGATCGGCCACGAGCGTACTCGAGGCAACGATACCCGAGACCGGGATCCATGTTGCAGCCGCCATTGCGATTCCGAGAAAGGTCGTGCGGCTCCGTCTCCAGCTCCACACCGCCGCGGTCCCAAGACCGAGCGCCAGGGCCATCCCGGTCAGCGCCATGGGATCGAGAAGGCCCGTCGCGGGTTCGAGCATGTAGCGCGGCGAGAGCTGAACCGGCACGACCATCTTTCCGGCATAGAACCCGAGGGCCTTGAACACACTGAGCGCGTGTGGGATCAGGCCCCCACCGTGAATGCCCTGGATGGCATTGTCGGCCGCCTGCGCCTGAATTCCCAGCCAGGCGAAGAGGATCGAGAGCCCCCCGAACGGTGCCATCGTGAGCAGTCGGCGGACCCCGAGATCTCGCCTCGCCAGGAGTAGCGCGATCATCACCCCTGGCAACACGATGGCCAGCACCTTCGAGAGGAGTGCTCCAAGAAAAAGTGCGAGCGAACCCGCATAAGCAGCCCAGCGAGCCCGTCCACGCTGCTCATCCAGGTGTGTCGTGTAGAGGAGCAGGCTTCCGAGAAGGAAAACCGAACAGAGGAGTCCCTTGCGCTCGGCGACCCAGGCCACCGTTTCGACCCGAAGAGGGTGCACCGCGAAAAGTAAGGCAGCGAGGAACGCGGGGGCGTCGCGCTCAAGCCACCTCCGCGAAAAGAGAAAGACGAGGACCGAAACCGCTGCGTGCAGTAGGGTATTGTCGAGGTGGTAGAGCCACGGATCGAGGCCAACGAGGGCGTGCTCTACCACGAAGCTGAGGAGCGTGAGCGGGTGGTAATTGCAGAACTGAAAGGACGTGAAGAGCCGCCCGATCCCGGCCGGGGTCGGCGCTCTCACGGTCGGATTTTCCGTGACGTAGTGGTTGTCATCCCACGAGGTGAAGCCGTTTCGGACGGAGTGCCCGTGGAGGGCCAGGACCGCCAACACCAGGAGCACGCACAGCACCATGGCCCTGTGACGTACAAGCCAGGAGCCACCAACGGGGTTTCGGGTCATGAGGAAGTATCGGAAATACTGCCGTCGCCGGTTTGCCTCCGTCAGATAGGCATCACCAACCTCCCGAAATGCTCAATTCTCGGGCGCACCAACCGATAACGGCCCCCACGCAAGTCGCCCGTGCCCTTCCGGCGTAAAAACCCTCAAGTGGCTAGATAGATCCCCGCAGGTCCTTCCACCCTTGGTAGATTGTGGCAAAAACAGGCTCGATCTGATCCAACTCAAGGCAAGAGAAAGCGACTCGCACGTCCGTGCCATCGGTTGCAATTACGCCCGTCTGGTGGCGATCGAGTAGGTGCAGGCGCAGCTTCTCCGCGTCGACACCATGGAGTTTGACACACATGAAGTATCCCGAGTTGAATGGGTACGGAGTCCAGGCCTCGGCGAACTCCTTTTGCTTGAGGACCTCGTGTACCCTGGCTGCCCGGGCGCGCAAGATCTCTTTCTTCTCTGCCCTCTCTGCCTGGAAGGTCGGAGATTCGAGCGCCTTCAAGACCACGCTCTGCGAGGGCTGCGGACAACTGGAGACTCCGGCGCGAATCACGCCCAGCGTTTTCTTCTCGAGGGCCGCGTAAACCGCTTCGAGGTTGCCATTGCCGGCTGCGCCATAGGTCAGAAAACCAACGCGGAAGCCCCAGGCGAACTCCTCCTTCGTCGCACCGTCAAGCTTGATCGCAAGGACGTTGGGATGAACACCAGACAGATAGCCGAAGATCGACTCGGTGAGGCAACTCTCGTCGTAAAAAAGACCGAAATACGCGTCGTCGCAAACAACGACCTGGCGGAGCCCCTTCTCGGCGGCCTCCTTGACGGCCAGGCGAATCGCCTCGGCATCCTCGGGCGACGGGGTAAACCCTGTCGGGTTGTTGGGAAAGTTGAGGATCAAGATGAGCTTGCGCTCCCGGGACGCTATCTCGAGCAGCTTCGAGCGGAAGCCCGCGCGGTTGAACAGCCCCCCCGAAAAGAACTCGAAAGTCTCGATCTGGCCGCCCTGGCGAACCTCGTAGGTAAGGCGGTAGTTACCCCAAAGCTTGTCGGCGACGAGGATCTTGTCGCCAGGGTTGACAAAGAGCTCGCTCACCACAGAGAGACCGTGCGTGAGGGCCGCCGTGACGACGGGAAGGCTCGAGGGGTTGCCCTTCATGCGCGGATTCTCGCCAAGCTGTTTTCTGCGCCAGGCATCCCGGAGCGCGGGCTTGCCGCCCGTCGGCGCGTAGAGAAAGACGTCGGCGGGATCGAGATGGAAGTATTTCTGAAGGCTCGCAAGATGCATGGGGGCTCCCCCCTCGGTGGCGATGCCCATGGTGGCGTTGAACTTGTGTGCCTTTGCTTTCGCCTCGGCAGATTGGCTGATGATGCCCTTGGGAAAGTAGAAACGGCGTCCGAGATCGGAGAGCATCTCAAGGACTGGCGGGGCTTCCTTCGCCAGGATCGAGTTGAGCTCCGCCGCGAGGGGCAAAATTTTCATGTGGGCGAGGTCTTTTTGCTGAAATGGTTTGCGGCCGGACCCGGCCGCAGAAAATGAAAGGGCGGAATTATACACGAGGCTCCATGTGAGGACGAGACATGGCGTGACAGCCCGGGGTCACCGGGGCCGGCTCGGATCCGGGAGGGGTGCGTTCGAGTGCACCTGACTCGGCAGATACGTTATCCGATCGCGGGTTGGAGGTGTACTGATGGGCGAGCTCACTCACTCGACCCGCCGGCCCTGCGCATTTCCTCCCCGCCAATCGAAATCAAGTGCGTGTAGGTTCTGAGATACATTCGTCCCCCCGACACGGCCGGCGTGCTGCGGCTGCCTTCCCCGAGGGAATTCCGCGCAAGCACCTTGAATTCGCGCGAAGCAGCAACGACTGGCACTTCGCCCTCCTCGGACATGGCGTAGAGGCGGTCGCCGATCATGACCGGCGAGCCCGAATAACCACCCCCAACACGCTCCTGCCAGAGGGTGCTCCCGGTGGGAGTTTCGACGCAGCTCACAATGCCCTTGTCGTTCCACAGAAAAAGCAAATCGCCCCTGGCGACCGGGGTCGGCACGTAGGGAATGGAGTTGTTGAGCTTGAAGGCCAGGTGCGTTGCGGTCACGTCGCCCTTGCCTCCAGCTTTCATGGCGACGATGTAGTTACCGCCATTGCCGGAGCCACAGGTTGCCACCAGCAGACCACTGGCGATCACCGGCGACGAAACCGTGCGCTTGTCGAAGACGGCGGCTTCCCAGTTCACGGCGCCGGTGCGGACATCGAGGCTGTAGAGCCCGTGAGCGTTACTCGAAAATACAAGCTCGGGCTTGCCGGAAGCATCCTGAAACACGCACGGCGTGGCGTAGGACGCCGTGGTGCTCTTGCGCTCGGTGGTCCAGCGGCGGGTGCCCGTCTTCTGCTCAACAGTGGCAACGAAGCTCTTTTCATCAAGCTCGTTGGCGATGACAACGAGGCCTTCGAAGAGGATCGGCGAGGCACCGCCGGCGTGACGACTGACATGTGGCCCGAGATCGTGCCTCCAGACCTCCTTGCCTCCATGATCCAACGCCAGCAGCTGCGCACTCTCCGGCACCGAGAGAATGAGATAGATCCGCTCGGCATCGACTACCGGCGTGACAGTGGCAAAGGTGTTGCGATCATGCTTCGAGTGCAAGGCGCAGGGAAATCTTCGCGCCCACTCGACGCTGCCATCCTTCGCTCGGCGGCATTCGAGAAATCGCTCGGAGGCATCGGCAGCCGCACTGAAGACAAAAATGCGCTCCCCCCAAAGGACGGGCTGCGAGATCCCGGGCCCCGGCAGCGCCACTTTCCAGTTAAGATCCTGCTCCGTCCAGCTCGTCGGTACCGTGCTGGCATCGCTCAAGCCTGAGCCGTTGGGCCCGCGAAAACGCGTCCAGTCTTGAGCTGCGACCGGCGAGAAAACAGCCCCCAGGACGATCCAACCGCAGGAGCTGGCGAGGGTTCCTCGTTGCATGGTGGGAATGGTATCCGTACGTCGGGCCAGGATGCCCGGGAAATTCGAGCTCGTTGGCTCGGGGTTGCGACAGGCGCAAGAAGTAACTTTCGATGCCCACATGGGCCTTGGGACTCGCAGGCGCGGAGCCCGAGCACTGAGAGAAGTAGGTCAACAGCGCCATGGGATCGGAGATTCTACAGGAGCGCTGTCGTCCAAGTCGGCGGCGTCCTCGCACAGGGCCTCTGGCGTGCCGAGGCGGAGGTAGCCGGGGACGTGGACCGCATCGGAAAAATCGACTGCGCCGTCGGCGCTGGTGTCGCCTCGGACGAACACGTCGCAGGCCTGCATCGGCGACGCCCTGGCGGTCTGCACGGCGGGGTTGTCCCGGCCCTCTGATTCCTGGAAGTGGGAGACATGGCGCGCTGCCAGCGAGCAGCCTGGCGACTTCGCGTACTCGCCGATCTGCTCGTCTACGGGTTGGAGTCCTAATGAACAGCGGCGACATTTTTGTGCGCGATGCCCGGAAGGACGACTGCGAGATCATCGCGCTCTTCAACGAGGCCATGGCGCTCGAGACGGAAGGTATCCGACTCGAGCCGTTGACCATTCGAACGGGTGTGCGGGCAGTGCTCGACGATCCATCGAAGGGTCTCTACAACGTCGCCGAGCGAAGGCGGCAAGATCGGCGAGTCAGTGAAGCAGATCAATGACCGTGTCTTCCACTGCTTCGGCGGGGGTCACAAGGCCCTCAACGACGACCCGACGCTCTGCCCTTCGACCAGCACTCGCCCGTCGCGCTCATGGCGATGCGGCCGGTGCTGCTCTCGAACGTGGTCGAGGACACGTGGGCCAACCCGGACGGCCAGCCCGCGTCCTTCGAGTGGGGGTGGACGAACGGGCAGCGCCTGGGGTGGTTCGCCCGGACGTGCATGTGGGTCTCGCTGATGAACGGCTTCGTCATGCTGGTCGGCCTGTCCTTGCCGTGCCGGCGTCCTACGCATCCAGGCTCATCCTTTGAAATACTCCGGCTGATTCCCCTTCTTCCACTTGATATTGCACCCAATACTCCCCTTCTGCTCCGCCGCGATCGGCTTCCCCGCGAGGACCGCGTCCATGGCGCGCTTCAGGTCCGCGCCAGTGACGGGGATGCCGCTCTCGGGTCGGCTCTCGTCGTAGCGGCCCCTATAGACGAGCTTGTGAGCCTTGTCGAAGAGGAAGAAGTCGGGCGTGCAGGCGGCGTGGTAGGCCTTGGCAACCTTCTGCGTCTCGTCGTAGAGGTAGGGGAAGGTGTAGCCGGAGGCCTTGACCTCGAGGGCCATCTTCTCCGGGCCGTCATCGGGGTGGTTCGCGGCGTCGTTCGAGCTGATGCCGACGATGCCGACGCCCTTCTTCTGGTAGTCCTTCGATGTCGCCGCCAGGTGCGCCCGGATGTGCTTCACGAACGGGCAGTGGTTGCAGATGAA